>CAMWYV010000012.1 GCA_947178565.1 uncultured Porphyromonadaceae bacterium
GCACTCAATGGTGTGAATATTGATGTGAAAGATGGAGAGTTTGTAGCAGTTATGGGTCCTTCCGGCTGCGGTAAATCGACGCTTCTAAATATAATTGGATTACTTGACAACCCGACTTCCGGAAGTTATGAAATAGATGGTAAGGAAGTGAGCGGACTTAAAGAGAATGAACGCACCAATCTGCGTAAAGGCAACATCGGCTTTGTGTTTCAGAGCTTCAATCTGATAGATGAACTCAATGTAGCTCAGAATATCGAAGTGCCGCTCACCTACCTGAATATTCCCGCAGCCAAAAGGAAACAGATGGTCAAAGAGATTCTTGAGCGTGTCAATCTCAGCCACAGAGCAAAGCACTACCCTACCCAACTTTCCGGAGGACAGCAACAGAGGGTGGCTATTGCACGTGCGGTTGTGACAAATCCTAAGATACTGCTTGCGGATGAGCCGACAGGTAACCTTGATTCTGCAAACGGCAAAGAGATTATGGAACTTCTTAATGAGCTGAATCGTGGCGGTACCACGATTATTATGGTGACTCATTCAAGCAATGATGCTTCATACGCAGACAGAACAATCAATCTGTTTGACGGCTCTGTTGTGGCGGAGACTCATTCCTGACTCAATCCGCACTGATTTGCCGCGAGTCAAGTATATCAAAATCTATCTGCCTCATTCCTATGCGCTTTAGAGGAAGTCCGATATTATGGTCGGTAAGATACATCCGCTTAGGTTCACGGTATGACAGACTTACCACACTTGCCGTTGAATCGGATACCGCACTTCTGATCCCAGCGATGCTGAGTGCCGTTTGAGCAAAAGCGCTACTGGAGCTGACATTTTTAACCTTGTTGGCTTCAGCTGCTTTTATTATATGCGGATATGTGTCAGAGTATTCTTGATTGAACCATAAAATAAACGGCACATGAATCTGATATATGCTTGGTACCGGTGACGCATGCAGAAAGAGATTTCTGTCATCATCAAATATATCCTCTCCATGGTCTGATGTGTAAATCATTGCGGCGGGGTAATTCAACGAGTCCAATTTTGAAGAAACGAGACTTAATAGCTTAGACGTTATGAGAATACTATTATCGTAGGCATTAACCAGATCTTTTCTGTGTGATTTACTCGCTTGTAAAGGATAATCAGGCTGAAATACCGGGTCAATACCCTCATATCTATCGGCATAACTGAAATGCGAACCATATGAATGCAACACAATCAATTGTTTGCCGTTTCCTGCATCAATTTCGGCATTCAGATAATCAACCAGCACGAGATCACTCGGATTGGAATCAGCTCCCGGCATTTCTTTAACAAACAGGGTTGTATCCGCTTCAAATCCGAATCTGTCTATGAAAGAGTGGTTATATCGTTGGTTGGAGAAAAAGGCGGTTCTGTATCCTGCTTCTTTGAAAGCGGTTATTATACTTTTGACGTAATATATGGAATCCTCGAAATTGTCAGATGTGAGATGACTGAGGAGCATAGGCACGCTTTTATGAGTGGTATTGCTTTCGCTCAGAGTTTTCGGGAAAGAGATAAATGTCGAATCATTCAACTCGGGATTTGTCGGACGGTCATAACCGTTCAATTGCCAATGGTCAGCTCTGGATGTCTCACCAATAACCAGCACATAGACTTCCCGATTGTTTCGTGTGGTATCAGCACAAGCAAAGTGGCTGAACGAAGAATTGGAAGGTTGTGACATATTTATACCTCTGCCTACCGCCAATTTCACATTATAAATAACATTGACAGGAAATAAGTCATTTTCAATAGCATAACCGCTCTGTGTGGAATAGGCTAATACCACAGAAACAATTCCTGCGACTGCAACCACCAATGCCGGAAGTCTGAACCTGAGTATAAACGAATGATGCAGGTATATCTGTTTAACACAACAATAAATAGCCACGATAATTGGTGGTACAAACATTATAATTACAAGACACACGGCAAATATCATGTTTCCCAATAACTCACCTGCTTCCGCAGGATTTGTTGTCAGCAGATTCAGGAACATATCTACCGCTATCACACTTCTCCCATATAAATCCAGCAGAACAATCTGAAATGCGGCAAAAAACATGAGAGGAAACATAAATAGTGAAGTTCTTCCCACTTTTCTCGAAAGTGACAGGCATAACCACCACAATCCAGCCGGAAGTAGTGTATTGGCAATTTTGCCCCAGATTGAAACCGGTTCCGTAAATGATAATATAATATTAGGAGTGATGATAACAACGAATGTCCACCAGTATAAAATTACCGCAATTATATTTTTTTGTCTGTCAGAAAGCTTCATTGATATTGAAAATAAATGATGTTTCGCCACGCCCTACTCCGAAATCCAGTCGAATGTTGGTTCTTTTCTTAAACTCCCACCGGTAGCCTATACCACCACAAGGCAAAATAGCTTTGCTCCTCAGACGGGCGATAGATGGGGCAACGGATGCCGCTCCTCCCCAAACCACGACTCCGTTTCTTCTCCATACTCGTTGACGTAGCTCAACAATAGCTTCAACTTCAACTTTATCACGGTATCTTCCTTCATAGTATCCTCTCACCGCTTTGCTACCGCCAAAAGTAGCAAGCATTGTCCAGGGAACATTACCATAGTTAAATGTGCCACCTACAGAGGCTGCAAACACTCCCCCTTTCCACACTCCCCTGTAATGACAGGCTTCAAGAGCTGTGTAACTGAATGACATATTGTTACCCATAAAACGCGGTGCAAAACGCTGAGTAAGTGACATCAACCAGCCGGAATGAGGCTCAGTATAACTATCCCGGGTATCAAATTTGGCTGAAAATCCAAGAAAAGTAGTTACAGTTCTCAATTTTTGACCTTCCCATAGATACATGAAGTCAGGATTAATATCACTCCCCTTCATATATGCGAACTGGGTACCCGGACCGATATACAAACCATCGGTCAGTTTAAAGAAGAGGTCTGCTGAAACTTTGGTGGAAAAGAGATCATATTTTGTTTCATTACTCTTATTGCGACCGTTTGCGTAGCCTATCCCCCAGAATTTTGTTGGAAAGGAATAGAAATTGACATTGTATTCAAGTCGCATTTTATCGCCTGAGAAAATATTATTGCCTCTGACACCAAGAAGATAGAAGCCTACGGTAGAAATATCGCCGTACAGACTTACGTTGCTGGGCATCAGGGTCGTGTCGCCATTCATATAATAGTTGCCGGCAGCCATTAATCCAATACCCAACTGAGTATCACTGGAATAGTGAGGGCCACCGATGAAACTTATATCGAACTTCTTTTTCTTTTTAGGTTTATTGGTGTCATCAAAGTATGAAATTATGCGACGGAGGATATTATTGGATTTTCTGAAGGAATTTTATGATGCCATTTCACTGCTCAGAGTATCCTGGGCAACAGAAAGTTCAGTCGGATGTGCATATCCGACGAAATATGTAATGAATGCCATAGCCAAGAATATTTTCCTTACAGACACTTGCATAATATCCAATTTGCAAAAGTACAGAAAAAGGCTTTAATTTCCGGCTGCAAAATTACTACTATTTTTTGACGGCAACGCCCCACATTATTCTCCATATAGTCTTAATTTGTTGCATAAAAGGCATATAACTCTATTTGTAGTCTATATGTTGTTGCTCGATTAGTAACTGCTCCTTTAATTTTTATTATTTTTGCAGTCAAATTTTAGTAATATGACACATAGACTATTCATCACAGTTGCTTTCGTATGTGCATGTGCGGTAAGTATGGCGCAGAGGCTTGAACCTATAAAATTCGGTGATTTTGAGAACTGGGTTTCACGTGATATAGCTGAAAGCGTTGTAATTGGTGGGAAACATAAAACGATATTTGAGGTTGGACCTACTCAGACTATTTCAAAGAATGTTCCTTATAGAAATCTTGGTGGTTCACCGTGGGCTACCAGCAATGTGTACGCTAAGGTCAGTGGAGTGACCAAAGGTTCTAATGCTGTTTATCCCTCAAACCGTACAGCAAGTAATAAGTGCGCGAAACTTTGCACCCAGATGGAGAATGTGAAGGTTCTCGGATTGATTAATATGAATGTTATGGTTGCCGGTTCTATGTTTCTCGGAGAGATGATAGAGCCGGTGTCAAGTACAAGCGACCCATATAAGAAAATGGATATGGGCATGAAGTACACAAAAAGCCCATCATATCTGTCCCTTGACTATAAAGTGGATATGCCGGATACTGATACCCGAACCAAGAGTACCGGTTTCGGGCCTAAAAAAACGCTTCAGGGAAGAGATGCCGCGGTGGTTTTCATTATCTTGCAACGCAGATGGGAGGATGAGGATGGAAATCTTCATGCCGCGAGAGTTGCCACAGGTGGTGAGCACTTCAAAAACGGGACACAATGGGTTAATAGTCATAAAATTCCGCTTGTGTATGGCGATGTTTCAAAAGATCCAAAATATCAGTGGCTTGGTCTTAGAAACAATAAAGATGCGTATTATGCCAGAAATTCAAAAGGTAAACTTGTGAAAGTGAGCGAAGAGCAATGGGCTAAGCCCGGTACATCCCCGACACACGCTATTGTTATGATCAGCAGCGGCAACGGTGAGCCGTTTATCGGTACGGAAGGGCTTACTTTCTATGTTGATAATATCGCATTTGGTTTTTAATATCAATACACTTATAATCAATTATTTGTTGCGAGAGACACTCTTGAATTAAACTATTAATCCTTATATTAAATCAAGGTGTAGTATTCTTACTCCATTTTTTTGCTTAAATTTGCCATAAATTTTTCGCTTAATCATGATTGAACAAATTAACCTACTCAAAGACGAAATAAACAATCTCACGGCAGAATCGGCACAGGATGCTGAGAATCTGAGAATCAAATATCTCGGTAAAAAGGGTGTGATTACCGCTCTTTTTAATGATTTCAAAGCGCTTGACGGTGAAGAGAAAAGAACGTTGGGAAAGCCTCTGAATGAACTCAAGACTCTTGCCACCGAGAAAATCACTCTTCTAAAAGAGAGTGCATCTATGAAACCTGACGAATCAATTTTAGCGATTGATCTTACCCGTACTGCCGCTCCTATGCCCTTGGGCACACGTCATCCCCTCACTATTGTGAGGAATGAGATAACATCAATATTCTCACGTTTAGGCTATACTATTGCTGAGGGACCTGAAATAGAGGATGACTGGCATGTATTTTCTGCTCTTAATTTTGCTGAAGATCATCCCGCGCGCGATATGCAGGATACATTCTTCATCAGCCGCGGTCCCGATGTGCTTCTCCGCACACACACATCTTCTGTGCAGACCAGGGTCATGGAGCATAGCCAGCCCCCTATCAGGATCATCTGTCCCGGAAGGGTGTATCGCAATGAGGCTATCTCAGCACGGGCACACTGTTTCTTCCATCAGGTAGAAGCTCTGTATGTGGCTGAGAACGTATCATTTGCAGACTTGCGTCAGACTTTGATGTACTTTGCACAGGAAATGTTTGGACCGGAAACAAAAATACGTCTTCGCCCCAGCTATTTTCCATTCACCGAACCATCCGCTGAAATGGATATTTCATGCAATCTCTGTGGTGGGAAAGGATGTTCATTCTGCAAACATACCGGATGGGTTGAAATCCTTGGTTGCGGAATGGTTGACCCAAATGTGCTTGATGCGTGCGGAATTGACAGCAAGAAATATAGTGGTTTCGCACTTGGTATGGGAGTTGAGCGAATAACGAACCTGAAATATCAGGTTAAGGATCTAAGAATGTTCTCTGAGAACGATAAACGTTTCCTGGAAGAATTCACATCCGCTCACTGAGATCAATACATTAAAATGACTATTAAGGAGCGCTATAAAGGTGTTCTGGAGCGTTTTGCTACCGCAATGCCGGAAGCACAGACAGAACTGAAATATTCTGATCCGTTCAGCCTCCTGGTTGCTGTGATTTTATCGGCTCAATGCACTGATAAAAGGGTAAATATGATTACACCCGCGCTCCTTGAGGCATATCCTACCCCGGAGGCTATGTCAGCGGCTTCACAAGATGAGATATTTGAATATATCAAATCTGTATCCTATCCAAATAATAAGGCGAAGTCTCTGCTGGGTATGGCTAAAACATTAGTAAGTGAATATAACTCCACTGTGCCGGATGATATGGAGTCGCTGTTAAAAATTCCCGGTGTAGGTAGGAAAACTGCAAACGTGATTCTGTCTGTTGTATTTGACAAGAGTGCTATGGCGGTAGATACCCATGTATTTCGCGTCAGTGAAAGAATTGGTCTCACAACCGACAGCAAAACCCCGCTCACAACAGAACGTACTCTCTTGAAATATATCCCGGAAAAAATTGTACCAAAGGCACATCACTGGTTGATTCTACACGGTCGATACGTATGCAAAGCCCGAAAACCGGATTGTCTCAATTGCATTATAAAAGATTATTGCCGGTTCTGGAACAGTTCCTCAAAACCTTAAACTGAGTTTTCGGGTTATAATATCATGGATACTGTAACACCGGATAAATCTAATCGTTTTATTCAAATGCTGTCAGACTGGCGCGAAAAGCATTTCAATGAAGCTTTCTTTGTGCCAGTTCTTGCTGTATTTGTTGGAATAGTAACCGGTTTCTGCGCTTTTCTATTGAAGAAAATGATTGGCGGAGTATCGCAGTGGCTTCACAAAACTTTTTCGGGAGATATTCAGTGGATGATGATACTAGTTCCTGTTGCTGGTATTCTCATTACCGGATTATTTGTCCGATATATTGTCCGGCTTGATATAACGCACGGGGTAAGTAAACTTATAGCTAAACTTAACAATAAGATTTACAATATAAAGGCAAGAGTAATGGCGGCTCCGATGTTGGCGAGCAGTATCACACTTGGATTTGGCGGTTCAGCAGGCTCGGAAGGTCCGATTGCTTACACCGGAGCGGCTGTCGGCAGTAATTTTGCCCGTTGGTTCGGATTGTCCCCACAAATGATGATGGTATTGGTCGGGTGTGGAGCAGCCGCCGGTATTGCCGGCATTTACAAATCTCCTATCGGAGGATTTCTTTTCACGCTTGAAGTCCTTAGGCTTGAATTGACTACGATCTCTGTAATAACGGTATTACTTTCGGCTATTGTCGCCGTTATGACAACATATCTCTGCTCCGGTTATTCTTCTGACTTGCCTTTTGTCAGTGATCATATTTTTTCTGCATCGATGATGCCGCTTTTCATTATTTTGGGTATATTTTGCGGACTTTACTCTTTTTATTATTCTTACGTGATGAAAAGCATGGATAAGCACTATGACAAAGTGAAAAATCCCTGGCTAAAGAATCTGTATGGCGGTATTGTGCTTGCAGCTTCCATATATTTGTTTCCATCTTTATATGGTGAAGGATATAATATAATCGGAGAACTATTCGCCGGGAATATGGATTCTCTGTCTGACGGAACACTTATCGGGAAATTTGTAGATGGTACGCCTGCACTACTGATTATTTGTGTAGGATTACTTCTTCTGAAGTGTTTTGCTGCATCTGCGAGTAATGGTGCAGGCGGTGTTGCAGGAGATTTCGCCCCGACCCTTTTTGCCGGAAGTATTGCTGGACTGTTGTTCGCACTTATCACCACCTCCTTGATACCTCAATTGGATCTTCCTATTGGCGACATGATTTTACTCGGTATGGGGGGAGTTATGGCTGGAGCGATCCGGGCTCCGATGATGGCACTGTTTCTTACAATCGAGATGACGGGTTGCTACTCACTTTTCTTTCCTGACCTTATAGTCTGTGGAGTCTCATTCGGTGTCATTCGTGTGCTTTCTAACAGAGATTATTTCGCACGCAGAGCTTTTTTCAAAAAAATACTTTAATACATCTACAATTTTGACGCATTATCTGCGTTTAATTTGAGATGCCACTAAGAAAAATAATCTGTTTAACCATCGCATTAATCACCTCGGCTCTTTTCTTAAGCGCTGAGGAATTTACCTTACGCGGAAAAATTATTGATGAAGAAGGAGAACCTATCGAAGGGGCTACCGTAAAGGTTTCTCCTGGATTTGCCGGTACAATGTCAAAAGCTAACGGTGAATACCGATTGACTGCTTCCGGCACAGATACCGTATTTGTCAGTTTCTCGTGTATATCGTACCGTACCGTTACCAGGAAATTGATAGAGCCGAAAGGTGAACTGACCATTAACATACGTTTACATACTGCCGACAAAGAGGTTGGGACGGTTGAGGTAAAGGAGATTCGCAAACAAACGAGTGCAACACAACGCATTGATACCAGAGGTTACCGGAATCATGCGGCTGATCCTACCGGAGGAAGTGTAGAGTCAATGCTCGCCACTATGCCGGGAGTTTCTGGAGCGAATGAGCTCAGTAATCAATATTCGGTAAGAGGTGGCTCCTATGATGAAAATACCGTATATATTAACGGTTTTGAGGTTTATAGACCACAACTTGTAAGTGCCTCTGCTCAGGAAGGACTCAGCATTATCAACCCAGATCTGACTAAATCTGTAGAATTCTCTTCCGGAGGATTTGGCGCTCAGTATGCGGATAAGATGTCGTCTGTGCTTGACGTGCAGTATAAACATCCACAACGTTTTGAAGCATCCTTAAATGCAAGTTTGATGGGTATAGAGGCTGCGGTTGGTTCTTCTTCGGCAAAATTTTCTCAGTTGCATGGTGTTCGCTATCGTCAAAATGGATCAATACTTTCCACAACAGACACAAAAGGTGAATATGACCCTGATTTCTTTGACTGGCAGTCGTATTTTATTTTCAATCCCAATAACAGAATTAAAATCACCCTGCTCGGAGATGTTAATCTGGCAAACTATCGTTTTGAACCAGCCGATCGAAGTACCAATTTCGGCACTATGAACGATGCTAAAAAATTCAAGGTTTATTTTGACGGTAAGGAGCACGACAAATTCACAAGCCTTTTTGGAGGATTGGGACTTGATTACAGAATGTCGCAATCAACTACTATGGCTCTGCAACTGTCCGGATATAAAGGGGACGAACTAGTGACCTACGATATTTCCGGGGAATATTGGCTTGATCAGGCGGGTGCTGACGAAGGTGCTATCGGTGGAGAAATGGGAGTTGGTAAATATCAGGATCATGCTCGTGATAGGCTTAAATCTCAGATTATCACCAGTTCATTGCGAGGTATATCAACTATCAAGACTCACTCACTCACTTATGGCATCACTTTTAAGAGCATGAATATGAGTGATAATTCCATTGGTTGGGAAAGACGCGATTCTGCCGGATATTCTCTACCTGTTGCCGATCAGCTAAGAGTCTTTTACTTCTCCAGATCAGACAATGAGTTGTCAAGTTCTCAATTTTCCGCTTATGTACAGGACAATATCAAGATTGATGGTAAGTATGGATACTTCAATATCAGTGCCGGCATAAGAGCTACATATACATCTTTCAATAAAGAATTTATTCTGAGTCCGCGTGCTCAGATCGGTTATGTACCTGCCAAAGCTCCGCGGTGGGCGTTCAGATTTGCTACGGGTCTATACCACCAGACTCCTTTTTTTAAAGAGATCAGGAAAGCCGACAAATTATATGACGGGGTTTATGAGCTGACACTTAATACGGATATTAAATCTCAGAGAAGTCTCCAGTTTGTACTTGGTGCCGACTATACTTTCCGGGCATTCAACCGACCGTTCAAACTGTCTGGCGAGGCATATTACAAGAACCTGTCGAATATAATTCCCTACGAAATAGACAACCTCAAAATCACCTATTCCGGATTGAACGAAAGTTCCGGTTACGTAACCGGTCTTGACATGAAGCTTTTTGGAGAATTTGTGCCCGGAAGCGAATCATGGCTCACTGTCGGTGTCATGAAATCAGGTGAGAATCTTCGTGGAATAACCGTGCCGGTTGCAAATGAAAGGAGGTTCAATCTTTCTCTGTTTTTCACAGATTATTTACCGAAGTTGCCAAGGCTGAAACTGAGCCTGAGAGGGGTATTTATGGATGGTCTTATACAAAGCGCTCCTCACAGCAGTCGCGACAAAGGCTATTTCCGTACCCCCGCATACAAGCGTGTTGACTTAGGATTAGCCTATGGCTTACTCACAGCAGACAGGACAGGGAATAATTTTAAATGGATTAAGAGCGCATGGATTGGTGTTGATTGTTTCAACCTGTTCGACATTTCTAATGTTGGAAATTACTATTGGGTAAGTGATGTTAACAATGTGCAGTATGCTGTGCCCAACTATCTGACCCGCAGATTGCTCAATATTAAACTTTCACTTGAATTCTGATCATCTCTTAACAAATCTGTCTGCAAATTCGCATATGACTTGTCCGAGTTTCTGGGGCAATTTATCAAGTATGAAGAAACTCACACGTAAAGCAATCGGGAGTTGGGTTATATACATAATCCTCTTATTAACTTCCGGATATGTCTCTCGCCATTTTGATATGTCGCAGTAATTGCCGCGGAGAAGTTTTATCTTTGCGTGAAATTTCATCAACAGGATGAATTTCTCATATTTCTCCACCAAACCATTCTCTACAAACCATTTTTCAACAAGCAGGCTACACATCTGTCTCTGACGCATGGCAAGATCATGCTGAGTATTTGAAAGGGACGCACTTCGGTTATCAATCGTATAATTATATACTAACGAATCGACAACCACTGTTTTTTTAGCTACTGCAAATGCCCGGGAAATTATGTTGACATCTTCCCAACAATCAATGCCGTTCATGGGCATGATGTTATTGTCAGCCAAGAGTGATTTCCTAACCAACTTATTGCACTGACTGAAATTAACGGTATCGAGCGGCATATTGTTGAGATCTCCGAAATGCTTGGATGGAGCTACCTCTTTCACTTTATTCCCAGGATATGTCTTGTTGACTTTTCCACAAACAATATCCGCACAGTTTTCTCTCGCTTTAAACAGCAAGGTATTAATTGAATCTCCGGTGAATGTGTCATCTGCATCCAATCTGGCAAGAAATTCCCCCGATGCATTATTGATGCCAAGAGCAGTAGCCGCAGCGACCCCTTGACGGAAAGGACTGTTAATCAATTTACTCTTCTTTTCAAATTCAGGATGAAGAGCAAAGAAATACTTTACAACATCCTCACTATGGTCTGTACTTCCGTCATTTATGAGTATAAATTCAATCTCTTCCTCACAATTTTGTGAATTAAGAGACTCCAAAGCCGCTTCTAAAGTAGTCTCCGCATTATGAAATGGGAGAAGAACTGAAACAGCAACCATAGTAAACCGTCAGGATATTAGAAAATATAGCCTATAGACACGGTAAATACTCCCGAGCCATAATCTTTCAATGCTCTATATTTCGCCTCTAGTGCCAGTTTCAAAGTGGGTTTGGC
>CAMWYV010000013.1 GCA_947178565.1 uncultured Porphyromonadaceae bacterium
CAATATATATAAGGGATTGAATAAGTACTTTGATTAGTTGACACCCTCCATGTCAATAACGTCGGGGAACTCCTGAATCCATTCGTCAACCACAACCTTGAAGTCTATAGGTTTGCCGAGAACAGGGTCACCTTGTTTCTTTTTCACCCACTTGTGGTTCATATCCTCGGTTCCGGGATCCCAGAAACGTACCCAGGGGCTAGGAGAAATCTTATATTTATCTGGCTTTTTAGCCGGACGCGGATATTTATATTCAGTGCTTGTCACAGGCTCTGACGGACCGGTTACCTGCCAGGGACGGTCATTGGCATCAGTTCCGAAAGAGGGTTCCTCAACCCATGGCGCGCTTGGGTCTCCGAAAAGATCAAGGTCATCCGGCGGATAGAGACCAGCACCGCTATTATTACCCATAAATTCAAGGATATAGGTGTATTTGCATCCGGGGCGCCAATTTGTGTTGATAGGCATACATACCCATGCAAATTCGTTGGGATCGTAGGCTCTTACATATGCGGGAATTACAATATTGCCGACTTCATCCTTAACCTCCGGTTGACGGTATGGGAAAATCTGGTGGCGGTGCATATGTTCTTCTGTCCCGTGAATATTATAGATGCTTACCAATACAAGAATATATGCGCCATGGTTGTTTACAGAGTCAGACACAATAGCCTTTTCAGTGGTACCGTTAGACTCAATCTCAATATGACGGTTTTTGTTCCATGCGGTAAGTTGTTGCGAAACGAGAAGCATATTTCTACGCTTGTTTCTCATAGTAAGGAGATGAGTGAGAGTGTCGGGCTGAGTGATATCGTCGAGCACGAGGTGGTCACAAATACCGTCACCGTTATAGTCGGTGTGGTCATACAAACCGCCTACGCCCGGCTCAAGAACTTCATCATCAGATTCAGCGCGACTGCGTGATGTGGTGTTGTTTTCTTCATTGTCGCCTGTTCCGGGGCGGTTATTGAGTTGCGGAAAACGGTTAGCAATGCTACCTGCGATAGAGTGACCGAGCATTATTGGCTCTTCAAAGTAGTCACCATAGTGACGACGGTGGTATTCGTTAACAACGCCATATTCGTTTCTTTCGGGAAGAATCCAGTAGAGTGAGTTGTCACCTACTCCGTATGGTTTAGGCTGCGGGAAAATGATGTCACCGTGGTCAATGATATTGCAGAAGAATGCTCCGGCAACCATGACGCGCACATTACGGTTGGGGCAATAGGCATAGAGTTCAATCTGTGATGTAGCATGGTGGAAATGAAGTTCCACACCGCTCACCTCATTGTTATAAGAGCGTTTGTGCTCAATAATAGGGTCTTCTTGTTCGGGAAGTTCATCCACCGGTTCATAGTTGTGGATAATCTGTTTCTCAAAGGTGATATCAACTCCTTTTGGGAGCTTTTCTCCGGTTTCTCTATTAGTGAATGTACCCTCGAATCCCTTGATGTAGCGGTAGCACCAATAGTCAACCCAGGCGGCATCACGAGGGTAGAAGAACGGTCCCCCTTCGATATTCCAGCTTAGATGATAATAGTTGTTTTGAATCTCCTCAGGGTCAACTTTGGTCACCAGATTATTCTGGAAGAACACAGTGCCGTCGGGACAGAATGCATAAACACGGAAAGAGTCAAGATTTTCCGTGGTGTGAATGTGACCTGCTCGGCTGATGGTATTGACCGAGGTCACGAACCCTATAGGGTCGCCCTGTGGTTCAGCGACAATCGAGTTTTCAATGCACGATGTCAATGCGTTGCACGCGAACAACCCTGCTGCAATGAGCGAAATGGAGTAACGATGCATATGTTGATAATTGATGTGGTTTATTTTCATTTCTAATATCTATTCAGTTTTAATATCAATCCATCGGCACAACGATTGGCGGTATTCCGAGCCAGGGGTCAACGACTACACCCATATCTCTCATTCCGCATATATCGAGTCCTTTCACAAATAAAGTGATATATCGCTGATCCTTAGCCTTTTCAATTTGGTCTGAAACATCAAACTCAAAGAAAAGATGGTCATCATCCTCTGTTACGACATATACAGCGAGTTTATGGAATTTCTCAATGTCTTCAGGGCAGTGTCCGAAGGCGATAAAGTGTCCCTCGATAGTATGTTCGGCGGTCTGCAGCAGTGAGAAAGGCACTATATTGTGTTCCCCTATTCGGGAGGCATCCGCAACTTTTACTTTGCCGGAGAGTCCGGAAAGTGTACCGGATATTTTCTGTACTGTTTCCAAACAGCCTACATCCTGAAGTACCACATGAATATGAACTGTCAGGTTCTTCGGATATAGCGTAACAACCTGCATCACACCTTCTTCGCCGTGAACATACACATCTTCTATAGCATGTCCGTAAGCATCCTCGGCTTCTCGGCTAACGCGCTCTGTTTCAGTACCTTCGGCGCGCTTGATATTTTCGTAGCTGTCGCTAAGGTCAAAGTCATTTTCACTCGATCTTACTTCCATACCGGAAAGCGGATGAGCCTCACGGGTATAAACGGCGAATGAATTATGATTATCGGTGCCCTCATATTGCAATGTCTCAGTGTCAGAATTAAGACAGAGAAAATTGTAGTTTCCAATAGGAAGTTCAATAATACCACCAGAAGTACCTACAAAATCAATACGTTTTTTATTGACTGTCTCGTCATGAGGATAAACATACAGCGCCATTGATTTTACTAGATCTTCCCCTTCAGGTGCATCCCACCACGCAAAATCCACTCTGAGCATACCGTTGTGGGGGTGATGCAGACAAAGCGGTTTGTGCTCGCAAGAAGATGCGCCAACGGTGAGTAGGATAATAGTAACTATCCTACGGACTGTTCTGCAGTTTATGGCGTTAACGAATCGCTTCATTCGTTCTCCCTCCTTTCGTCACTGTCCTTATTGACATTGAGGTGACCGATGAGCCATACGAGTGAAATCTCGACTTTCGTAGGTGTGATAGCCATACGGTCTCGAGTTTTCTGCCAGACATAATGGTTGTCAATAGGTTTATATTCATAAAATTCACCCCAATGATATCCTAATCCAATAGTGAAATCAATATTAAGTCTCTCTCTTATCGGCAGCGAGTAGCCATAAGCTATGCCCACCGCTTTTGTCCAGCGTCGTCCCTGATAGCCACGATGACCCAATTCAAAGTCATAGGTGACGATCTGGAAATACGGTCCGAGGTGGTGTCCTGTCAAAGGTTTCTCTTTAGCTTTTTCCCCAAACCATTTACGCACCTCGATGTCGCCACCGTAAACTCTCCAATACCAATGACGCGCATCGCTCTTCCACCAGGCATACTCCCAGTTGATTACCGCAGACCAGTTGCGACCCATGTACACATCAACGCCTACATTGGGAACGAGTCCGGCATCATAAATAAGGTTGGTTTTAAGTCCGGCATAGAACGGGAAGAGCGGTTGCCCAAAATTAAGCTTAAATTCGGGTGGGATTACCGGAGTAGAGAGTATAAGTGGACGGAATGTCGCAGTCTTGAGACTGTCAAGACGGAACACACGTTCAAATATAACCTGCACTTGCGATGCACGCAGGGGGGGATAATATTTTTTATAGAGGTATTGCCAGGGAATATTCCATTTCAGTGCTTTGAGCCGGGATACACGATCATCACCGGGACCAGGGTGGTCAATGATATACAGCACCTCTTCTCTGGCTGGTACATCAGGATCATCAAGTACATATCTCTTGAGACCTTCCCAGTCAACACCTGGATACTCGTATGTGATCTGGTCTTCGTTGAGCGGGGTTATTGTATGTTCCTCAATATATTCGGTAATACGGTCAGCACGCTGTTTTGACAGCCAGTTGTTGAATCGTTTGGTGCCTTCGGGAGATGCTCCACCCATAATATTTACAGAACGGAACCTGTAGCGCGGGTCGGTCTGTACCTTATGTAGCTCGCTGATGAAAGAATCAAGCCGTTCACCGTTTTTCTCATAATCGGGTAGCAGCTCAACTTTGGACTGATGGAAGAATATTTTCACACCCATAGTGTCAATCACCGCGTCCAGAGGCTGAGCCTTGGACACGGCAACCGCGCACAGAAATGCGATTGCTATGGTTAGCTTTTTTCTCATGTCAATCCCTTAAAAAATCTCTGCAAAACTAAAAATTACCGATCCGGCTATCCTGTATTCGGTTAGGTGCAGTCTTTCACCGGAGTCGTTTGGGTTTTAGCCTATTTGCAGAAGTGTGGCAAAATTACTTAAAAAATCTAATTTTCAAATTTTCGGGTGTATTTTTAACACAAAAAACGCACTTTAGGGGTGTTTATTGTATTTTTAGAGGAAAAAAACTGATAAAAAATAGCAAAAACGGTATGATAAGAATAAATCGCGGTCACCGTTCAGTAGGGCGACCGGTATGGATTTTCAATCTTTTTAATAATAAAGGACAGTGTTTCCAACTAAAATATAACTTTAACCCGGGTATCAATAACAGCTTTGCTATTCGAGGAGTTTTAAAGAGAATTAAAAAGCAATGATATATATTGATTTTTAAAGGGAAGACTGATAATCTATCCACTGCGTTATCTATGGTGATAGGATAAAAGATGAGGGTAATATGAACACAATTGAATTAGAAATTGTTAAATTTGCAAAGCGGTGGGAGAAGTATAGCTTACCGTTCACGTTTTTAACGCAAATATTTATGATCAGAATTCATAAGTGCAGCTCTTTGTGCCGCGGAATTATTGCGGTATTAATGGTAGCGGGCGCGGTAGCGCCATTATCAGCAGAGGTTGTGAGCCTTGATTCATGCCGCAGCATGGCGTTGCGGAGCAACAAACGTATGCTTATCGGTAACGAAAGCGTCAAGCAGGCGCATTATCAGAACCGTGAGGCTTTCGCCGCTTATCTCCCGGCATTGGACTTCGCTGGCGGATACATGTACAACCAGAAGAATCTGTCTGTTTTCTCAAAAGATCAGCTCCTTCCCACCAAAACATTCAATCTTGAAAAGCAGACTTACGAGTTCAACCTTGTAAAAAATCCGATGACCGGTGAGCCGATAAAGGGACCCGACGGACAATATATTCCTGAAACAGTCGCGCTGATACCGAAGGATGCAATGACATTCAATGTTCACAATGTATTTTTCGGTGCAGTGACTCTTACCCAGCCGGTATTTATGGGTGGCAAGATTGTGGCGATGAACAAAATCACCAAATTTGCCGAGAATCTAGCCAAAGAGATGCGCAGCAATGAGGCTGAGAATGTGATTTATGCCGTAGATGCCGCATATTGGCAGGTCGTGTCGCTTAAAGCTAAGAAAAAGCTTGCTGATTCTTATGTGAACCTCCTTGATACCCTGCGCAACAATGTTAACGCCATGGTAGAGCAGGGTGTTGCAACAAAGAGTGATCTTCTTACTGTAGATGTGAAGCTCAATCAGGCTCAGGTTGACCAGACAAAAGTGGATAACGGATTGGTTCTTTCAAGAATGGCTCTTGCCCAGGTATGTGGGCTGTCGGTTGATACCCGGATGCAGCTGGCGGATGAGGATTGCGGTCTTGAATCGGTTAATTCCGTCACTCCCCCTGCCACTTATTATAACATGGAGGATGTGTTTGCGCGCCGTCCCGATTTGCGCGCTCTCGCCCTCGGCGTGAAGATTTATGAGCAGAAAGCCAATGTTGAAAAAGCATCCATGATGCCAAATCTTGCGGTGGTTGGAGCTTATTCATTCAGTAATCCCAATATGTTTGACGGATTCAGCCGCCGATTCGCCGGAGGCTTTAATGTAGGTGCGATGCTCTCTGTGCCTATCTGGCACTGGGGCGGTAACTATAATAAGTATCGTGCAGCTAAGGCTCAGACCAAAATCGTTCAACTTGAACTGGAGGATGCGCGTGAAATGGTTCAGCTTCAGGTAAGCCAGAGTGCATTCAAGGCTCAGGAGGCAGTTAAGACCTTCAATATGACCGAGGCGAACCTTGCTAAAGCTAATGAAAACCTTCGTCAGGCAAATCTCGGATTCCGCGAAGGTGTGATGACTGTAAATAATGTAATGGAGGCACAGACTGCGTGGCTCAAGGCTAACTCTGAAAATATTGACGCGATGATTGATGTTCATCTGTGTGATGTATATCTGAGCAAAGCTCTCGGCACCCTTGTCACCCCTCAATATAGTACTGATAAATAATAAAAACGTTATGGCAGATATGTATAGCAGCAATGCAGAAAAGCGTGAGTCAAAAACCATAATGGTAGCTCTCGCAGGAGTAGTGGTGGCAACTTTGGCTCTCGCCATCATAGGATTCTGTTTTTTGAATGAGCCGGATGAGATAATCGAAGGTCAGGCAGATGCTACATCTGTGAGGGTTAGCGGAAAGTTGCCCGGCAGAGTGCTTGAGTTTTATGTGAACGAAGGGGATATGGTGAAAGCCGGAGACACTCTGGTGCACATCCACTCCTCACTTGTCGAGGCAAAACTTATGCAGGCGGAGGCTATGGAGAATGCAGCTGCCGCTCAGAATAAAAAAATTGATGCAGGAACCCGCTCTCAGATTGTGACGGCGGCAAAAGAAATGGTTGCGCAGGCCCAGGCTGCCGTGACTATCACCCGAAAGACATATGACCGCATGGAAGCTCTTTACAAGCAGAACGTGGTAAGCGAGCAGAAGCGCGATGAGGCTAAGGCGGCTTATGATGCGGCTGTGGCTTCAAAGGCTGCTGCCGACAGTCAACTGAGTCTTGCTATCGCCGGTGCGCAAAAAGAGGATAAGGAGAGTGCGGCAGCAATGGTGACCGTTGCAAAAGGCGGAGTCGCTGAAGTGGAGAGCATTCTCGAAGATCAGTATCTCACCGCGCCTTGTAACGGGCAGATTGATCAGATTTATCCCGAGGTTGGTGAGCTTGTGAGTCTCGGAGCTCCAATAATGAGTATTCTCAAGGTTGAAGACAAGTATGTTGTGTTTAATGTGCGCGAAACCCTTCTTAATGATATGCAGCTTGGTGATACTGTTACTGTGATGATTCCCGCTCTTGATAAGAAAGAGGTAAAGGCACGTATCTATTATGTGCGTGATCTCGGAAGCTATGCTACATGGAGAGCAACCAAAGCCACCGGTGACTGGGATAGCCGCACTTTTGAGGTGAAGGCTCGCCCGATGGAAAGTATTGAGGCACTTCGTCCCGGCATGACTGTAATCTATAAGAAATAATCACTTATACCTTAATCGGAAATGCTTAAGATATTCCGGCAATCGCTAAATTACGGATGGCGCAGGCTTTGCTCACGACGTATCTACCTCGTCAGTTGCGTGGTGGTGCCGATATTGTTCGCGTTCTTCTTTATGGATTTGATGAAGGAGGGCTTGCCGCTCAAAGTGCCTGTATCGGTGGTTGACCAGGATCATTCAAGCCTGTCACGCAGGGTTGTGCGCAATCTGGGTGCTTCCGAACTTATAGATGTGGCGCATGCTGATGAGTCCTATGCAGATGCTCTCGCACGTCTGCGCAAAGGTGAGACTTTCGGCTTTTTCATTATCCCTCACGATTTTCAAAAAGATGCCCTTTCAGGAGCAGGCACAACAATCACTTATTATAGTGACATGACTGTGTTTGTGCCAGGTTCGCTTGCCTACAAAGGTTTCAAGACAGCAGCGGTGACGACCGCCGGGGGAGTGGTGCAGACAACCCTTGTTAGTACCGGAATTAATGAAAATGTTGCAGGCACACTCCTGCAGCCCGTGGTTATAGCGGAGCAAGGTATTGGTAATCCGTGGCTCAACTATTCCATTTATCTGTGCAATTCTTTCATTCCCGGTGTTGTGGCTCTGATGGTCATGCTGATGACCTGTTTTACAATATGTGAGGAAATCAAGAACGGCACCTCTGTCGAATGGCTAAGGATTAGCGGAGGCTCAATGCTTTGCGCAGTGCTTGGCAAACTGATTCCGCAAGCTATTGTTTTCAGTATAATAGGAGTGGGACTTCAGGCGGTGATGTACACAATGGTGCATTTCCCGATGAACTGTCCGGCATGGCACATGATTCTCGCCATGATTCTGCTTGTAATAGGCAGTCAGGGACTCGCTCTTGTGATTGTATGCGCTATTCCAAACCTGCGTCTGAGTGTGAGTATAGCTTCATTGACAGGTATTTTGGCGTTTTCTATCGCCGCATACTCGTTCCCGGTGCAAAGTATGTATGGTGCTATAGGGATTTTCAGTTACATTCTGCCTCCGCGCTACTATTTCCTAATCTATGCGGATCAGGCGCTAAACGGGATTGCGCTTTATTATTCAAAGTGGTATTATATCGCACTGCTGCTGTTTCCGCTTGCAGGTCTGGTTGGATTACGCCGACTAAAAAAGCACTGTCTTAATCCGGTGTATGTGCCTTAATGAAAAAATATGTTGACTATGAATTCTGGAAATGGCATATTAGGATGGTTTAAATCTGTGGCGAGAGTCTGGGCACGTGAGTTCAGACTGGTGTTCGGTGACATGGGAGTGATGATATTTTTCTTTATCCTTCCTCTCGGCTATCCGATTATCTACACCTTAATATATAATACGGAAGTAATCAGGGATCTTCCGATTGCGATAGTAGATCACAATCGCACTCCGGAGAGCCGTGAACTTGCGCGAATGATCGATGCTACTTCGGCACTTGAGGTTTATGACTATTGTGCCGACATACCGTCGGCACGTCGTCTCAGCAATGAGAAGAAGGTGTTCGGAGTTCTTGAGATTCCTGCCGACTATGCTAAGAAAATAGGTCGTGGTGAGCAGACACAAGTCACATATTATGCTGATATGAGTCTGCTCCTTCGTTATCGCGCCGCACTCGGAGCATTAACTGATGTGCAGTTGAGTCTCGGAGACAATATCCGCGGCGAGACAATAGACAATCTCGGAATTGTGGCTCAGAGTCTGGGAGGTAATTCCATAAGCAATGACGCTGTGTTTACCGGTGATCCTACACAGGGATTCGCGTCATTCATTATTCCTGGTATTATTGTGCTAATTCTCCAACAGAGTATGGTTCTCGGCATCACTATGATTGCGGGAGGTGTGAGTGAACGCAGACGTCGTAATAACGGCTATGATCCGATGAGCGTGTATGCTCCTGCGGGTGCTACAATGATAGGCAAAACCCTCTGCTACCTTGTATGCTATGTGCCGATGACGCTGTATGTACTCCACCTCGTTCCTATGATGTTCTCTCTTCCGCATGTAGGCAATATATGGCACAGCTTTATGTTTATTCTGCCGATGCTTCTTGCAAGCGCTATGCTCGGTCAGTTCATCGGTGTGTTTGTTACCGAGCGAGAGAGTTCAATGCTTGTAGTGGTGTTTACCTCAGTGGTATTCCTTTTCCTGAGCGGACTCACATGGCCGCGATATGCAATGAGTCCGTTCTGGACTCTTGTGAGTGATGCCATTCCTGCCACATGGGGAGTGGAGGGCTTCATCAGAATAAACAGCAACGGTGCCACTCTTGCGGAGGAATCTCATCCGTATGTCATGCTCTGGATGCTTACCGGAATTTATTTTGTTGTGGCTTATGTGCTCCACAGAATCAGTTTCGGAGGGAAAAAGACCGAGAGCTACGGCAGCGTGTCCAAAATCTGAACACTTTTTTGATTGTACCACTTATTGTGACTAACTTTGCGGAGTGATGGAGAAACAGGATGCTGCGCGAAGAGCGCAAGGGTGCGCGAAGAGAGTCACAGCTGTGGTGAAACAGCTGGTTGATGAGCGCTGCACGCGTCTGCCGCATGAGGGAAGAAACGGAGGCGCACCGCTTCCTAGCCACGATGAGGTGGGTAAAATCATATCTTTAAGCCGAAGACTTGTATTTCCGGGATTCTTCGGAGCATCCGGGATTTCTTATGATAATCTACAGTATTACACCGGTATTGCAGTTGAAGAACTATATAACTGCTTGAAGGTACAGATTGCTGCAGGACTTGCTTTTGGCGAACCGGGAACCAAGTGCATCAAAGAGGATGCTCAGGCTATGGCTCTTGAATTTGTAGAGAGGCTTCCGGAGCTGCGTCGGGTGCTTTTTACAGACGCGCAGGCTACCTATATAGGCGATCCGGCTGCCACATCTGTCGATGAGGTGATATTCTGTTATCCGGGTGTTAGAGCTACCGTTAATTACCGTATAGCTCACATTCTGCAGCAACTTGGTGTGCCTGTGATTCCCCGAATGATAAGCGAGCAGGCGCATCGCGATACCGGAATCGATATTCATCCGGCGGCATCTATTGGTGAAAGTTTTGTTATTGACCATGGTACAGGTGTTGTTGTCGGTGCAACGGCTATTATCGGTAACAATGTGAAGTTGTATCAGGGTGTGACTCTCGGAGCGAAAAGTTTTGACCGCGATGAGAATAATAATCCGGTTAAAGGTGTGCCGCGTCATCCGATAATAGGCAATGATGTGGTGATCTATGCCAATACCACCGTGCTCGGTAGAATCAATATCGGCGACGGAGCCATCATAGGCGGTAACTTGTGGGTGACCGAGGATGTGGGTGCGGGAGAGAAGTTGGTGCAGGCTCGCCCGAACAATATATTACGATTCAAATAACTTACCATAATATACTGAAATGGAGGAGAACTTCAAGTTTGAGATGGTTGCGAAGACCTTTCACGGTCTTGAAGATGTGCTTGCAGAGGAACTGCGAGGGTTGGGTGCGCTAAATGTTGAGCCAGGTCGCAGAATGGTGTCCTTTGAAGGGGACAAAGCTATGCTGTATAGGGCAAATATGTGTTGCCGCACTGCGTTGCGCATACTCAAACCTATCTATAAGTTTGTGGCGCGCGATGCTGATGAGCTTTATGAGATGGTCAAGGAATACGATTGGACTCAGGTGCTGTCGCTTGACAAAACTTTTTCACTTGATACTGTAAGCAACTCCGATGAATTTACTCATTCAAGATATGTGACATATCGTGTTAAAGATGCGATTGTTGATTATTTTAAAGACCGTTTTGGCGCTGACAAGCGTCCGGGAGTGAGATTGCAGGATGCGGATGTGATGATAAATGTTCATATCGCCGGTGAGCGTGTCACTCTTTCACTTGATTCATCGGGAGAATCGCTTCATAAAAGAGGTTATCGCGTGGCTCAGACCGATGCTCCGATTAATGAGGTACTTGCCGCCGGAATCATTTTGAAGAGCGGTTGGAGAGGTGATTGCCCGTTTGTTGATCCGATGTGTGGCTCAGGAACTTTTCTTATAGAGGCAGCTATGATTGGAGCTGGTATTATGCCGGGTATCTATCGCAAAAGATTTGCCTTTGAATCATGGAAAGATTTTGATGCGGAGTTATTTGACAGCATCTATAATGA
>CAMWYV010000014.1 GCA_947178565.1 uncultured Porphyromonadaceae bacterium
ATTAACAACAGGTAAATATAAACTTTTTTTACAGGGAAGAAGTATGAGAAAATTTTCACTTTTTCTATTCACGCTAATCATCATCTCTCCTTTAGCAAGTGCCTCGGTTGAAGAGGAAGTAGGTATTACATTTACAGGTATTCCAACACCATGGACCCGAGACAGGGCGAAGGAAGTTAACTACGCTTATAGTCTTAAAGATGGAGAGGAAATAGACAAGCAGTCTTATGTGCCTTATATCACTTACATTTCCAACGGTAAACCTAAAGAAGACGTATATCCTCCCAGTTATTCATCTCTTAATGATATATGTTCTTTCAGAGTCACGCATATCAATGGTGACAGAGGATTCAGTATAAACTTTCAGGGGATTGTAACGGAAACCCCTTATCTTTCTACAAATACAACGGAAAAAATATTGGATTTGTATGAGAAGAAAACATCAACGAATACGGGTCTGTGGTTACAGATGTCACCGAATGAAACTGTACATATGACTATTGAGTCACTGCAACCTCAGATGGTTATCAAGAAAGTGATTTTTACCCGAAATAAAAACCAGAAATTCACACAATATAATATATCTAATGAAGATCTTAAGGTTCATGTCTCGTTAACAGACGGTATAAAAACTGATGGGGACGTATTTGAAGTGGATGAGGATGGAAATATTGTTTATATTCCCGTTCAGCCGAGAGCTTCGATTACCTTCAGCAGAGCCACCTCCAAAATGGGATATGATTTCCGTTTCGGCAAAATAGCTGTGGTATGGGATAATCCTCTGGAAGCTCCTGTTATTGATGAATCGGCGATACCTTCTACCGCTCAGTCTGTTCTCACGGGAGTGGCTACTTATTCCTATACTTATATAGAGCGTCCCGCAGTACTTAAGTTCAATATGCCCGAGGATGCAGTCAAAATGATTTATGTCACAGCCGACAATATTCCTTATGAAAACTGGCGTGAATATGACCCTCAGGTAGGGGTGGTATTGCCTGCCGACGCTATTTTCAATCAATCTACAAACGTTTATATAGCCGGTGTTGACAGTAATGGTAATATAGGTCTCAAATGTACGGTCAACTGCAGGCGAATCTCACCTGAGGCACCTGCTATGCCTGTCCTTATAGGATATACCAAAGCATTTGATTTTGAGAATTTAAACGGATTTGTGAAAATCGTTCCCCTTACAGACTGGAAGTCACCCGCATCAACTGTTGAGGCAGACGGCAATGCGCTTATCCTGAATTTTATAGAGCCTTATGCCGATGCTATAACCTCGATTACCCACCCCGATATTACGGAAAAATCGGTAGGCACGCTTGAATATGCCATCACATCATATCCCACCCCTGATGATAGCACCCCGTTTTTTGAAGCCCGGACATTTGTAGGATCTAAGGACGAAACGGAAGCTGAAACCTGGGGCAACCAGAATACATGGTTTGTATTCGGTATGCCCGAAAATCAAAAAGAGACACCTAATTTTCCGCTTATCAACAGTTCACGACTTATTTTTAACGGCGAAGGGCAGACTCTTACCGAGAATCCGTACATACATCTCCGGGCATATACAACCACGCAAGATGGAGAGAAAGTTTACAGTCCCGTTCTTACAGTTAAAGTCGTTCGTACTCCACTGAAAGCGCCAGGGATTTCTAAACCGGCAAATGAAAACTATACTTGGATTTCAGGTTCTGTGCCGCGTATCACATATGCCAAGTCCGCTGATATCAAGGTAACGATACCGGAAGGAGCTCATGAAGGAACGGTAGCTCAATTCAGGTTTGACGGAGGCAGGGAAGTAAATTCAACACCTCAGTCTGTCACAGACTATCCTGTTCAAAACGGCATCATAACCTTGCCGAACGGTAACGGGCTGGATATGAGTGGTACCGGAAGACTGTTCGTCAGAACACGTCATGAGAAATTCAACCTGTATAGCCCCTGGTCAATGATAGATGTGGAGCAGATCGAAACCACACCGTTCTATACAGATGATTATAATGTTCCCGCCGAAGGATATAGCCAGAATCAGTTGGTTGCTCTTCACGGTGCCGGCGCTACAGGTGACAACAGACTCAGGGTTGTAGATGTGTTTGAAACTGATGCGGCACTCGAAGCCGGTAAAAACACTTACTACGTATATCTTGAGGATGTGTTGCACAATCCGATCAAACTTGTGGTGAACAACCGCAATAACGAGCCGGAAGTATTCAAGACCTACCATAAGCAAGCCGATGGCAAGGACCGCATAATAAATGGTGGAGAAATTATCGGACGTATCGCCTATAGAAATAATATCGACGGTAGAAATATCATGCCGGAGATTCTCATCACCCCGATGCCTACCGAGAGCTTCATAAACTATCTGCCGGAAGCTGTTGCCGGAGATTTTCCAGCTAAATCAGGAGGAACGGAAAATCCGGATATGGAATTTTGTCCCGACCGCACAACTGTTGATGCAACCTGGTTCAATCGCAAGGTGAGAATGCGTGCCATTGAAAAAGTAACGGGCACCGACTCCAAAGTGAGAGGTCTGGACGGCACGGAATACACCCTATATACCCGACTGATTCTTCCGGATGAGGATCCGGCAAATACTATCGAGGATCAGATTACCGCTATGGAGGATGGCAATACTTATGCGATCACCTGCTATGTCGGTCAGACAAGCGGCTCGATTGCGCTCCTGCCATGTGAAGATATCATTGAATGTCCGGATACCCCGGAACTCTTCGCTCCAAACCGCTTGACCTCAGAAGGGCTTAACGCTATCTCTCCGGAGCTGAACATTACAATTGGTAATATCAGGCATGACAATTTGACCTACTATTGGTCTGTTGGAAATACTCCTGTGGAAAATCCGACCCTTGTAGTACCTGTGATTAATAATGTTCCCACTATACGTCTCAACACTCTTGACTATCCTGACAATTTCTGTAATTTGTGGGTTTACGTAAAAAATGAGACCGGTCTCTGGACTCTTGAACCTGTGAATGTACCTGTTACATGGCACGACCTCGATGCGACAGTCAAATCTATAGCGGAATTCAAATACATATATCTGCCTGAATTGAATGACCTGCCGCAATCTATATACCAGCAGGATACCAAAGTGGTATTTAATGCCAAATATTATGCCCAGTTCAGCCGGGAAGCGGAGGCGGTTGTGGTAGAGGCTACTCCAGAATGGTTATATGTGCGTGACCGTTATCCGACCGACCCTTCTGGCAAATTCACATCGGCAAATTATATCCTTATACACAATGAAGACCAATGGATAAATCCGCATGTGCCTGTTGGAGAAGATTCCATACGTATGCTTAAATCCGGTGACATCATTACTAATTTTGCACTCCTTCCGGCTGCGAGCCGTCGCGGTAACCTTATCAGCGAATCCACCGGATTTGCACTCACGGTATGGTTTCAGGATTCCATTGAAGGGTTCAAGCCGGCGACATCTCCTATAGCAGTGGATTATGAAAACCCTGCCAGCGAGTCATATTACCGTAACATAGAGCTCGGAGAGAATTGGGAGATGCAGCATATCAATCTTCTAAACGTAAAGGTTAATAAGGAGGGTCCGGACGATGATCCGGAATATACCCTCGTAGTGGGAGAAGATGATGCCGCGCCGGTTTCGCTCGCATTCGATATTTTTGAAGATTGTCTCAACGGATGGGATAATGCCTACGACCCCGAAAATCATGATGCGCTGTATGACATCAAAGGTATCCTTATCAGAAACGAGCATAACAAGGAAAATTCTTCTTATGCTCTGGCTATGATTGACTTTGATACGAATAACGGTCAGGTGGCTAACCCGAATCTCTTCATAACTGAGGCTATCGATAAGAACGCTGATGTGCAGCAATTTGTCAACGAACTCAAAATCAATATCGAACATGAGGAGGGAACCAAAGTATTTTACTCTACAAACGGGCTTGATCCCAGAACCAATGTCTCTGCAAGAATAGCGTATGATGAAAAGCCATTCACATACAATATTCCCAACGGGCAGGATCGTGTTACAATCAAAGCATACGCTTATAAGGCTGGTAAGAAACCGAGCGCCACAGTCAGCCGCATATTTGTAAGAAACAGCACCGAGGTGCAGTATATCCTCAATTACCTTGACCTCGCGAGAGCCGGGCGCAATTACCGTTTCACTTCAAATCTCAAGATAATTGCTACCGGAGGTCACTATATGTTCCTCGCGGGTTCGATGGGTAATTTCTTACCCGTTTATAATGAGGAGGGATGGGACAGCATATTCAGGGCTGGCAGATATGTGACAGACTTCACCGTCGGCTATAAGGTTGATGACCACGGCAACCGTATCGCTATGGCAACCGGTCATATGTCAACCTTCAATAAAATCACCAGCCCGAAGTGGGAAGGGGATAAACAAACTCCCGAGGCTGATCAGTTCCACGCTCAGCCCGATACCATTACCGCAATTTCCCCGCAGTATCATGTAAACAGGCTCGTCACTCTGATGAATGTTACTGTAAACAAAAAAACTACATCGGCACCGGTTGAGAATGAAGAGCTATGGACCATATCAGAACCACAGACCGGTTCCGCTCATTCCATGATGGTCGGACGACTCGGAAAGGTGGACGTTAGCCATAAAGATGACAAGGGTAACGACATACCTGAAGATTTTATTGACGGCGGCGCTTATAATCTCACCGGTTTCGTGATGCTCGGTGAGCCGACACGAGCCGGAGAAATAGAGTTCTGGCCTCTAAAGGCGGACAGGGTCACACGTACTGGCAGAGCCATGGCGGAAATCACAAATACCATGACGCAGATTACCCAGGAAAACGGTGATATTATAGCCGACTTCTACGGCACAGCCACAGTAACCCTTGACAATAAAGACCGGAACACTACAATCTACTATATGATCGACAGCCATAATGAGGAGCTGAGCAACGCTGTTTGGTACACTTATCAACACCCGATTCTCATCAACAGCAGTGAGGTCATAAGAGTGAAATGTCAGGCGCCCGGATTTGCTGAGAGCAATATGATCATCATCACTCTCAACAAGGTGGAACAGACCGGAAATGTAAGTTTCAACGTAACCTCGGAATATGGCAAGACTACCGTTCGTCTCTCAGCAGAGGAGGGTGCCGCTATATACTATGGCAGAAACGATCCCTCTTGCCGAAGCAGGTACTACTCAAGTACCCCGCTTGTATTTACACAGGGAACGGTGCTCTATGCACGCGCCCAGGTTCCAGGTAAGCCCATGGGAGCTGTGTCTCAGCTCCATGTTATGGTTGTCGGAGGCTCTACAAGCACAGTGAGCGGAAAGGTGAAGTTTGAACTGGATGACAGTGAAAACGGAAGTAAACTTGTCAAGATTTCTCCCGTTGACGATCTAGCCGCCGGCTCATACACCATCTACTATACCACCGAGAGCGGCGTACCTTTCTCGATAGACGCTTGGACCAGATATAATGGCGCATTCGAGCTCACTCACAGCACAACACTTCTTGCCGTGCTGATGGAGAATGACAAGCCTGTCGGCGAAGTGTCGGAAACCTATGTGTTTGTTGCAGAAATCACAGGAATTGACGGTGTCGGATCAGAAGACCGCGTCGAGAACGCCGTGAGAGTGGTAGGTTCTGACATCATCGCTCCCGAAAACTCTCAGGTATTTGACATTACCGGTCGTCGGGTAAATCCTGTAGCTCTGCCCCGGGGCATCTACATTGTCACAGTTCCCCGTGCAAAAGCCCTCAAAGTAAAAATCGACTGATTAAGAACTGACCGATAGAAATTCGAAAGCGGGAAGGTCTCAAAGTCTTTCCCGCTTTTTGCATCCATTAAACTTACGACTGGCTGCTGCCGGCTCCCGACTGTTATTGTGTTTCTCGGATTTTGTCACTATTTTTGTGCAAAACATTTCCCGAATGACTGAAGAAGATTTCGACATACGCGCGGCGAGAAACCCCGGTTCTGACCGCGAGAAAGATATTGAAAAGGCGCTTCGACCATCGGAATTCGACTCTTTCAGCGGGCAGGACAAAATTGTTGAAAATCTCAAAGTTTTTGTCGCTGCTGCAAAACTCAGAGGCGAAGCCCTTGACCACCTTCTGCTGCACGGGCCTCCCGGACTCGGCAAAACTACTCTCAGCGGTATTATCGCAAACGAACTCGGAGTGGGATTTAAAGTCACCTCTGGACCGGTGCTCGACAAGCCCGGAGACCTTGCCGGCATTCTCACATCGCTTGAAGAAAATGATGTGCTTTTTATCGATGAGATTCATCGCCTCAGCCCCGTGGTTGAAGAGTATCTTTATTCGGCGATGGAGGACTATCGCATCGACATCATGATTGATAAAGGTCCCGGTGCGCGAAGCGTTCAGCTCACTCTTGCCCCTTTCACTCTCGTCGGTGCGACAACCCGCAGCGGTCTCCTTACCTCGCCGCTCAGGGCACGTTTCGGTATTAATTGCCACCTTGAATACTATGACCACGAGGTGCTGAAATCAATCATTCTGCGCTCTGCCGGACTCCTCGGCGTGGATTGTCAGCCGGAAGCCGCCAAGGAGATAGCTCTCAGAAGCCGAGGCACCCCGCGAATTGCCAACGCCCTGTTGCGACGTGTGCGTGACTTCGCCCAGGTGAAAGGTTCGGGGGTCATAGACCCCGCCATAGCCCGATATGCGCTTGAAGCACTCAATATAGACAAATATGGGCTTGATGAGATTGACAATAAGATTCTCACCACAATAATCACAAAGTTCAAAGGAGGACCGGTAGGACTCGCAACAATTGCTACCGCTCTCGGAGAAGATCCGGGTACGGTAGAGGAGGTATATGAACCGTTTCTGATCAAGGAAGGCTTTATCAAGCGCACTCCACGCGGTCGTGAGGTCACGGAGCTTGCCTATATCCATCTCGGGCACACTCCATCATCCTCTTCACCGTCTCTTTTCTGAACCAACAAGATATATCACGCATGGCATCTGTCAAAAGCCTCGCCAAAGATACCGCCGTTTACGGTCTCAGCAGCATCATAGGAAGATTTCTAAACTGGCTGCTTGTACCGCTATACACCAATATGTTCGTGCAGTCGGAATATGGTGTGGTTACCTATGTCTATACTATCGTGGCGGTTGCGCTTATAATCCTTACCTATGGAATGGAGACCGGATTTTTCCGGTTTGCCAATCATGAGCGATATACCGACCCCATGGAGGTATATTCCACAGCAATGACCTCTATTGCCGTATCTTCCACCGCTTTTTTCGCTTTGGTATTGTTGTTTCTTCATCCCGTGAGCGTGGCAATGGAGTGTGGCAGCCGTCCGGAATTTACAGTCATCATGGCTGCTACCGTCGCGCTGGATGCTTTCACGGCACTCCCTTTCTCCTATCTGCGCTACAAGCGCCGACCATATCGCTTTGCCGCGCTGAAACTCATCGGCATAGCCCTGAATATCGGATTCAATCTGTTTTTCATCCTCATCTGCCCCTGGCTATGGGAGGAAGCTCCGGGCACAATCGAGTGGTTTTATAACCCTGAATTCGGCATAGGATACATATTCCTCGCAAACCTTATCAGCTCGGCGGTGACTTTTCTTCTGCTTATTCCGGATTTCACCGGATTTCGCTGGAAATGGAACACAGCTCTGTGGCGAGAGATGCTTGCATACTCTTTTCCCCTGCTTGTGCTCGGCATTGCTGGAGTGATGAATCAGACTCTCGGGCAGCTCCTGTTGCCGTGGATTCTGCCGGACAAGGCGGACGCTATGGCACAGCTCGGTATTTATGGCGCAAACTATAAGATAGCGATTGTCATGGTAATGTTTATCCAGGCATTCAGGTTTGCTTACGAACCTTTCATTTTTGCCCAGAACAAGACCGCGGGGGCAGATTCAAATGTTGCTTTCCGTCAGGCAATGAAATATTTTGTCATCTTCGCGATGGTTATATTTCTCGGAGTGATGTATTACCTCGATTTTCTGCGTCATTTCATATCGTCAGCATATTTCAGCGGACTGAAAGTCGTGCCGGTGCTTATGCTTGCCGAATTTTTCTTCGGAGTGTTCTTCAACCTCTCACTCTGGTATAAGTTGACAGACAAAACTATCTGGGGCACATGGTTCTCGCTGATCGGACTTGCGGTGACTCTTATACTTAATATAATTCTGGTGCCCCGTATCGGCTATATGGGATGCGCGTGGGCGGCGTTTGCCTGTTATGGTACCATGATGCTGCTCTCTTATATCATAGGCAAGAAAAAATACCCCATAGGCTACGATGTGAAATCTATACTGATCTACTTTTTCATAGCCCTTGCGCTATGGGGAGTAGCGGTTCTGTTCACTGCGCAGTCGCAGTGGGTCAATATTCCTGTCCGTACCCTCCTTCTCATACTGTTCATTCTCTTTGTACTGAAGCGTGAGAAGCTGACGGTTTCTCAGCTTATTCCACTAAAAAAATAATAGTCGGCTGATATGATGACAAATTTCACAAACCGAATTTCAAATTTTTTCATCAACTATTTCACATTGACTCCAGACCTTGTGCCCCAGGAGGAAGCGGAACAGTCGATACGCGATGGAGTGTCGTTCCGCGGCACAAACATTCTTATTCTTATTGTCGCTATACTCATCGCATCGCTTGGACTAAATACCAACTCTACCGCCGTGATTATCGGCGCGATGCTCATCTCCCCCCTCATGGGACCGATTATCGGGCTCGGTCTCGGTGTGGGAGTACAGGACTATGACCTGATAAAACGCTGTATAAGAAACCTTGTTATGGCTGCAGGTTTCAGTGTGCTTGCCTCTACCATATATTTCCTTATTTCACCGGTAAACGAGGGTCACAGTGAACTACTTGCCCGCACCTCTCCAACTATTTACGATGTTCTCATTGGATTCTTTGGCGGTGGTGCCGGAATCATAGGGCTCGGTAGCAAAAACAAAGGTAACGTGATTCCGGGTGTGGCGATAGCTACCGCTCTGATGCCGCCGCTATGCACCGCAGGCTACGGCATAGCCACATGGCAGCTGAATTATTTTTTCGGTGCGTTCTATCTCTTCCTCATCAATTCTATTTATATCGCTTTCGCCACTTTTATCGGAGTAAAACTTTTCAAGTACAAACCTGCGGGCACAGGTAATACTGAAAGAAGCCGCCGGGTGAAAAAAATTGTATATACTATCGCCCTGCTTACAATGCTTCCCAGTATATGGCTTACATACAGGATGCTTCAGGACAATCAGTTTGTTATGAATGCCAATTCGTTTGTCAGTGAAGAATGTGACTTTCCCGCGACTCAGGTTCTAAGCAAGGAAGCATATACGTCAAACGGTCAGCGATATATCAGAATAGCTCTTATGGGTAAGGTTTTACCCGCCGATTCGCTCAACGAGGCGCTGAGTTCGCGTCTGGGTTTCTATCATCTTGCAGGCACCAAACTCATCATCGTGCAGGGTGATGCGGTGAACACAGGGTCGGCAATGACCTCTTCGGCAAGCGACATCTATCAGCTTGCGCAGAGCACTATCACCCGTCAGCAGACCGAGATAGATTCACTCAGAGCGACTATAAAGCAGCATGAAGATTCAAGAGCGGTGGCTCTTAAGATATCACCGGAACTGAAAGTGCTCTTTCCTCAGGTGGAAGATATCGCCCTCACCGATCCGGTGTTTGCAACTGTAGAGGACTGTCGCCTCGACACCGTGAATGTGGCTCTCGTCGCTTTCTCCTCACGCATGAATGCCGCCCAGACAGATAAATTCCGTCAGTATCTCCAGGCAAGGCTCGGAATTCCACATATCAGCATAGTGGAAGTGAATCCCGCGGTTATTTCAAATATTAAAAAGCATTGATATGAAAGTAGCTCTCGTATGCAACAGTGACCTGCTCGGTGGAGCCTCTGTGGTAACCTACAGGTTGATGCACGCGCTTCGTCATCAGGGAGTGGACGTGCGGATGATTGTCTATACCAAAATGAGCGAGGACAAGGAGGTGGAATTGGTCGGCACGCGGTTTTTGCGCGGATTATACTTTATGTCGGAGCGAGTCCGGATAATGTTTGCCAATAATTTTGACCGCGATACTCTTTTTAAGGTATCATTAGCCAATGTAGGATATCCGCTTCACCGCCATCCATGGATCAGAAAAGCTGATGTGATATGCCTAAACTGGATTAATCAGGGGCTGCTTTCACTCTCCGGCGTGGAGGCTCTAGGCAAGCTCAATAAGCCGATTGTATGGACGATGCACGATATGTGGAACTGCACCGGAATATGCCACCACGCATACGAATGTACAAACTATACCCGCAAATGCGGATGCTGTCCTCTGCTACACAGTGACAAGCCTGGTGATCTGTCTCATAAGGTTTGGCGTAAAAAGCTGAAGCTATACGATTCTGTGCCCATTAATTTTGTGGCTGTCAGTCGCTGGCTTGCCGATAAATGCGCGGAAAGCTCTCTGCTGGGTAGCAGAAAGGTGAGGGTGATTCCTAATGCCTTCCCTGTGGATGCTTTCAGCACCGAGATGACGGGTGACTCTCCGCTGCTGAACATAGACTACTCAAGAAAAATCATTCTGATGGGGGCGGCGCGTCTTGATGACACTATCAAGGGTATCGAGTATGCTATAGAAGCATTGAATATATTGTTTGACAACTATCCGGCAGTCGCCAATAAATGTACGGCGGTATTCTTCGGCTCTCTCCGCAATCCCGCCGTGCTTGGCAATCTGCGTTTCCCGCACTCCTGGGTGGGACGCATAAATGACCCGGAAACTGTGAGAAAACTCTACTCATGTTCAAAGGTTGTGCTTTCAACATCGTTATACGAAACCCTTCCCGGCACTCTTATCGAAGGGCAGGCTGCCGGATGTATTCCGGTTACATTCGGTGCCGGAGGACAAAAAGATATCGTCACACATCTCAAGGACGGCTATATTGCCAAATATCGCGATGCCGTGGATGTTGCCGCAGGTATCCGCTGGGCACTTGCAGCAGACATAGACCGCAAGGAGCTCCATGAGAGTGTGAGAGAGAGATTCTCGTCACACATGGTGGCAAAAAAGTATCTTGAACTGTTCAACGAAATTATCGGATAATGCAGACAGTCCTTTTTCATTCCACAATTTTCGGACCTATTCATAGCCGCCGTCTCGGCACATCGCTCGGAGTGAATCTGTCGCCCGATGACGGCAAGATATGTTCGTTTGACTGCCTCTACTG
>CAMWYV010000015.1 GCA_947178565.1 uncultured Porphyromonadaceae bacterium
AGACTGGTATCGTTCACGCTTCTATCGGTAAAGTGTCTTTCACTCCGGAGCAGATGCGCGACAACGCCAAAGAGTTTATCAATACTTTGATTAAGCTTAAACCCGCCACTTCCAAAGGCACATATATCAAGAGCATTTATCTTTCAAGCACGATGAGTCCCGGAATCAAAGTCGATTCCAAGACTGTCGACGAATAACCTCTAAAATCGTAAGACAATGAAAAAGGAAGATAAAAGCGCTATTATTGCCCAGATTAAAGAGACTCTCGCCGAGTATCCCAATTTCTACCTCGTTGAAACTGCAGGACTCAATGCAGAGAAAAACAGCGAACTGCGTCGTGCATGCTTCAAGAATGGTATCAAGCTCCTCGTGGTTAAGAATACTCTTCTCCATAAGGCTCTTGAATCACTCGATGGTGATTATGCGGAACTCTATGAGGCTCTCCACGGTCCCACATCTTTGATGTGCACAACCGTAGCAAATGCCCCTGCCAAGCTACTCAAGGACTTTGTCAAGAAAGATGATGTTCTTCCCAAGCTCAAAGGCGCATACGTAGAGGAAACCATTTACATGGGTGCTGATCAGCTTGATACTCTTGCTACTATCAAGAGCAAGAACGAGCTTATCGCCGATGTTATCGCACTCCTCCAGTCTCCTGCCAAAAATGTTGTTTCAGCTCTCACCTCAGGTGGTTCTAAACTTCATGGCATACTTGAGACACTTTCAAACAAATAATCCAATTCAACAGAAAAATTAAACAAATAAAATCATACTAAAATGGCAGATTTAAAAGCTTTTGCAGAACAACTTGTTAACCTCTCCGTTAAGGAAGTAAACGAACTTGCTCAGATCCTCAAAGAGGAATATGGTATCGAACCTGCTGCCGCTGCTGTTGCAGTTGCTGCTGGTCCCGCAGCCGGTGCTCCCGCTGCTGAGGAGAAAACATCTTTCGACGTTATCCTCAAAAACGCTGGCGCTAACAAGCTCAACGTTGTGAAAGTTGTTAAGGCTCAGACCGGTCTGGGACTTAAGGAAGCTAAGGAACTCGTTGACGGCGCTCCCGGCGTTGTTAAGGAAGGTCTTCCCAAAGCTGACGCTGAAGGTCTCAAGAAGGAACTCGAAGAAGCCGGCGCTGAAGTTGAACTTAAATAATAACGCCTGATTTTCAGGTCTGTAGGTTAAGTATCGCCAGGATTGGCGGATACTTAACCTTTTTGTGTTAATATTTAATTTGAGTTCCTTTAACGTTTTTTAGATGTCAGTTTCATTAGATAAACCCCGTGTAAATTTCGCGTCGGTTAAGAATCCACTCCCTTATCCCGACTTCCTCGAGGTGCAGCTGAAATCCTTCCAGGATTTTTTGCAGCTCGATACACCGCCGGAAAATAGAAATAACGAGGGTCTGTACAAAGTTTTCGCCGAGAACTTCCCCATCGCAGACACACGAAATAATTTCGTGTTGGAGTTTCTTGACTACTATATTGACCCACCGAGATACACTATCGAAGAGTGTCTTGAGCGAGGACTTACATACAGTGTACCCCTCAAGGCTAAACTCAAACTGTACTGCACTGATCCTGATCATGAGGATTTTGATACAGTAATACAGGATGTTTACCTCGGTCCAATTCCGTATATGACAGAAAAAGGTACTTTTGTCATCAACGGAGCTGAGCGTGTTGTTGTCTCACAGCTTCACCGTTCTCCAGGTGTGTTCTTCGGACAGAGCACTCATGCCAACGGCACCAAGCTCTACTCGGCAAGAATCATTCCGTTCAGAGGTTCATGGATTGAGTTCGCTACAGATATTAATAATGTCATGTATGCGTATATCGACCGTAAGAAAAAACTTCCTGTTACAACACTCCTCAGAGCTATCGGACTTGAAAGCGATAAGGACATCATAGAGACTTTCGGACTCGCTGAGGAACTCAAAGTAAACAAGACAAACCTCAAAAAAGCCGTTGGCAGAAAGCTTGCGGCTCGACTCCTTGAAACATGGATGGAGGACTTTGTTGATGAAGATACCGGTGAGGTTGTTTCTGCAGAAAGAAGCAGAATCCTCATTGATCGTGAGGTTGAGCTTACTGAAGAGCATATTCAGCAGATTCTTGACTCGGGAGCGCAGACAATCCTCCTGCATAAAGAAGATGTTAACCCCAACGACTACTCCATCATCTTCAATACCCTCCAGAAGGATTCTACAAACACAGAAAAGCAGGCGATTGAATACATCTATCGTCAGCTCCGCAATGCAGATCCACCGGATGATGCAAGTGCAAGAGAGGTTATAACAAACCTGTTCTTCTCAGAAAAGAGATATGATCTTGGAGAAGTAGGTCGTTACAGAATCAATAAAAAGCTTGACCTCTCAACTTCGATGGACGTTAAGGTTCTGACTAAAGAGGACATTATCGCCATCATCAAATATCTCATTGAGCTCATTAACTCAAAAACTGATGTGGATGATATCGACCACCTCAGCAACCGCCGTGTGCGCACGGTAGGTGAGCAACTCTACAACCAGTTTGGTGTAGGTCTGGCAAGAATGAGCAGAACTATTCGTGAGCGCATGAACGTTCGCGACAACGAGGTATTCACCCCTATCGACCTTATAAACGCGAAGACAATATCTTCCGTTATCAATACATTCTTCGGCACAAACGCGCTGTCTCAGTTCATGGACCAGACAAACCCGCTTGCCGAAATGACTCACAAGCGGCGTATGTCCGCTCTCGGTCCCGGTGGTCTTTCAAGAGAAAGAGCCGGTTTCGAGGTTCGTGACGTACACTACACTCACTACGGTCGCCTATGTCCGATTGAGACCCCTGAAGGTCCAAACATCGGTCTTATCTCTTCACTCTGTGTGTATGCGAAAATCAATGACCTCGGATTCATTGAAACACCATACCGCAAAGTTGAAAACTCCGTTGTTGACCTCAATAACGACGATATTGTTTACCTTACTGCTGAAGTTGAGGCAGGTAAAGTCATCGCACAGGGTAATGCCCCGCTGAATGAGGATGGCACATTCGTAAGAGACCGTGTTAAAGCCCGCCTTGACGCTGACTTCCCCGTGGTTCCACCGTCCGAAGTTGAGCTTATGGACGTATCACCCACACAGATTGCATCTATCGCGGCATCACTCATCCCGTTCCTTGAGCACGATGATGCTAACCGTGCCCTCATGGGATCAAACATGATGCGTCAGGCTGTGCCCCTCCTTCGCAGCGAAAGTCCTATTGTCGGTACCGGCCTTGAGGGACAGCTCATTCGTGACTCCCGGACCCAGATCACTGCCGAAGGCGACGGTACAATTGAATTTGTGGACGCTACTGTTATCCGTATCAGATATGATCGCACCGAAGAAGAGGAATTTGTGGCATTTGAGGATGCTGTCAAGGAGTACCATATTCCTAAGTTCCGCAAAACCAACCAGAGCACCACAATTGACCTTCGTCCTATCTGCTCCAAGGGGCAGAGAGTGCATAAAGGCATGATTCTTACCGAAGGCTACTCAACAGAAAACGGTGAGCTCGCTCTCGGTCGCAATCTCAAGGTTGCTTTCATGCCCTGGAAAGGATATAACTATGAGGATGCTATCGTGCTCAACGAAAGAGTTGTGCGTGAAGATATACTCACTTCCGTTCATGTTGATGAATACTCTCTTGAGGTTCGCGAAACCAAGCGCGGTATGGAAGAACTTACCGCTGACATTCCCAATGTCAGCGAAGAGGCGACCAAGGATCTTGATGAGCAGGGTATCATTAGAGTCGGTGCTCATGTTGTACCCGGCGATATCATGATTGGTAAGATTACACCTAAAGGTGAAAGCGATCCTACTCCGGAAGAAAAACTTCTCCGTGCCATCTTCGGTGACAAAGCCGGTGATGTTAAGGATGCTTCACTTAAGGCTACTCCATCGCTCAAAGGTGTCATCATCGGCAGAAACCTCTTCTCGAAAGCCGCGAAGAAAAAACGCACCAAGAGTGCCAACGCCCTTCTTCCCAAACTTGACGAAGAATATGAGGAAAAACTCAGCGAGCTCAAGGATGTTCTCATTGAAAAGCTCCTCAAGCTTACTGACGGTAAGACTTCCCAGGGCGTTAAAGACTTTATCGGCTCCGATATCGTTCCCAAAGGAGATCCTTTCACCGCTGCAAAACTGCGCGACATAGACTTTGATACAATCAACCTCAGTAATTGGACCGCAGACGAGCATACAAACGACCTTATCCGTGCTACAATCGTAAACTATCTCCGCAAATCCAAGGAGATTGACGCAGAACTCCGCCGTAAGAAATTCGACATCTCCATTGGTGACGAACTTCCCTCTGGCATCATGCAGATTGCCAAGGTATATGTGGCTAAAAAACGTAAGATCAGCGTTGGAGACAAAATGGCAGGTCGTCATGGAAACAAAGGTATCGTGTCACGTATCGTCCGTCAGGAAGATATGCCATTCCTTGAGGATGGTACACCCGTGGATATCGTGCTCAACCCCCTCGGTGTGCCTTCTCGTATGAACCTCGGTCAGATTTTTGAAACTGTTCTCGGTTGGGCAGGCAAGGAACTCGGAGAGAAATTCGCTACACCGATTTTCGACGGTGCTACTCTTGACGACCTCAATGCCTGGACCGATAAAGCCGGTCTCCCGAGATATGGTAAGACATACCTTTATGACGGTGGCACCGGCGAACGTTTTGACCAGCCTGCTACTGTCGGCGTGATTTACATGCTTAAACTCGGTCACATGGTCGAGGACAAGATGCACGCGAGAAGTATCGGTCCGTACTCACTAATCACCCAGCAGCCACTCGGCGGTAAAGCACAGTTCGGTGGACAGCGTTTCGGTGAGATGGAGGTTTGGGCGCTCGAAGCATTCGGCGCTGCACACATCCTTCAGGAGATTCTCACTGTGAAGAGTGACGACGTTACCGGCAGAAGCAAAGCCTACGAAGCTATCGTTAAAGGCGATCCCATGCCACAGGCTGGTATCCCCGAGTCACTCAACGTGCTCCTCCATGAGCTTCGCGGTCTTGGTCTTAGCATCAACCTTGAGCAGTAAATTCAACATTTAATTCTACTCTCATCCAAATAATAATATGGCTTTTAGAAAAGACAACAAAATAAAAACAGGATTCTCTAAAATCTCTATCGGGCTCGCATCGCCCGAAGAGATTCTTGAGAAATCTAGCGGAGAAGTTCTCAAGCCCGAGACCATCAACTACCGCACCTACAAGCCTGAGCGCGACGGACTTTTCTGTGAGCGCATTTTCGGTCCCGTCAAGGACTACGAATGTCATTGCGGTAAGTACAAGCGCATTCGCTACAAAGGCATCGTGTGCGACCGTTGTGGTGTTGAGGTTACTGAGAAAAAAGTACGCCGTGAGCGCATGGGTCACATTAAGCTCGTTGTCCCTGTTGCCCATATCTGGTACTTCCGTTCGCTTCCCAATAAAATCGGCTATCTTCTCGGACTTCCTTCAAAGAAACTCGATGCTGTTATCTACTATGAGAAATATGTAGTTATCCAGCCTGGAGCAGCAGCCGACATCACTGTTAAGGATCATCCCGAAGGAATAAAGGAACTGGACCTCCTCTCAGAGGAAGAATACTTCGAGATTCTTGACAAGCTCCCTCGTGAGAACCAGATGCTTGACGACTCCGATCCAAACAAGTTCATCGCCAAGATGGGTGCTGAGGCTGTTTACGACCTGCTCCAGCGCCTTGACCTCGATGACCTTTCATATAAGCTTCGTCATCAGGCTGATACCGACGGATCACAGCAGAGAAAAACCGAAGCACTAAAACGCCTCCAGGTTGTTGAGAGCTTCCGTGCATCAAGAGGCAAAAATAAGCCCGAATGGATGATTCTTCAGGCTGTACCGGTTATTCCGCCGGAACTCCGTCCCCTTGTGCCCCTCGATGGCGGTCGTTTCGCTACCTCTGACCTTAATGACCTATACCGTCGTGTTATCATCCGCAACAACCGACTCAAGAGACTCATTGAGATCAAAGCTCCCGAAGTGATTCTCAGAAATGAGAAACGTATGCTTCAGGAAGCTGTTGACTCGCTTCTCGACAACTCACGCAAGTCATCGGCAGTGAAAACAGAGGCAAACCGTCCTCTCAAATCACTCTCCGACAGCCTCAAGGGTAAGCAGGGTCGTTTCCGTCAGAACCTTCTCGGTAAACGTGTTGACTATTCAGCCCGTTCCGTTATCGTTGTAGGTCCCGAGCTAAAAATGCACGAGTGCGGTCTCCCCAAAGATATGGCAGCCGAGCTCTACAAGCCCTTTGTTATCCGTAAGCTCATTGAGCGCGGCATCGTCAAGACTGTCAAGAGCGCCAAGAAGATTGTTGATCGCAAAGAACCCGTTGTTTGGGATATTCTTGAGCACGTTATGAAAGGACACCCCGTGCTCCTCAACCGTGCTCCGACTCTTCACCGTCTTGGCATCCAGGCATTCCAGCCCAAGATGATTGAAGGAAAGGCTATCCAGCTCCACCCCCTCGCTTGTACCGCGTTCAACGCCGACTTCGACGGTGACCAGATGGCTGTGCACCTCCCCCTCGGCAACGAAGCCATTCTCGAGGCTCAGATGCTCATGCTCGGTGCGCACAACATTCTCAACCCTGCTAACGGTGCACCTATCACCGTGCCTTCGCAGGACATGGTGCTCGGTCTATACTATATCACCAAGCTCCGCAAGGGCGACAAAGGTGAGGGTCTGAAATTCTACGGTCCCGAAGAAGCTGAAATCGCTTACAATGAAGGCAAGGTCACACTCCATGCTCCCGTATCGGTGGTTGTGGACGATATTGACGAAAACGGCAACCCCGTGCAACGTTTGATCGAAAACACTTCTGTAGGTCGAGTGCTCGTTAACCAGTTTGTACCGAAAGAAATCGGTTACGTCAACGAAGTTCTTTCAAAGAAATCTCTTCGCACTATCATCAGCAAGGTAATCAAGAAATGCGGTATTCCCCGCTCCGCGCAGTTCCTTGACGACATCAAAAATCTTGGATATCGCATGGCATTCAAGGGCGGTCTGTCATTCAACCTGGGCGATGTGATTATCCCCGCTGAAAAAGAGCAGTATGTGGCTGAAGGCTACGAGCAGGTTCAGGAGGTGATGAACAACTACTCAATGGGCTTCATCACCAACAACGAGCGTTATAACCAGATCATTGATATCTGGACGCACGTCAACTCTCGTCTTGCCGACACCCTCATGAAGCAGATTTCATCTGACCAGCAGGGATTCAACCCCGTTTACATGATGCTTGATTCTGGTGCCCGTGGTTCTAAAGACCAGATTCGTCAGCTCTCAGGTATGCGTGGTCTTATGGCGAAACCACAGAAGAGCGGTGCTGAAGGCGGTCAGATTATCGAAAACCCGATTCTTGCGAACTTCAAGGAGGGTCTTTCGGTGCTCGAATACTTCATCTCTACCCACGGTGCACGTAAGGGTCTTGCCGATACCGCTCTTAAAACAGCGGACGCAGGTTACCTCACCCGTCGTCTCGTTGATGTGGCTCACGATGTCATCATCCACGAGGAAGACTGCGGCACCCTCCGCGGACTCGTTTGTACCGAGATTAAGAACAACGACGAAGTTGTTGCTTCACTCGGTGAGAGAATCCTCGGTCGTGTAAGCGTTCACGACATCATCGACCCCATTACCGGAGAAGTGATTGTTGCTGCCGGCGAGGAAATCAACGATGTCGCTGCCGACCGCATCAACGAATCTCCGATCGAGTCTGTTGAAATCCGCTCAGTACTCACCTGTGAATCTAAAAAAGGTGTGTGTGCTAAATGCTACGGTCGTAACCTCGCAAACAACCGCCTTGTGCAGAAAGGTGAGGCTGTCGGTGTCATCGCGGCACAGTCGATCGGTGAGCCGGGTACTCAGCTCACACTCCGTACATTCCACGTCGGTGGTGTTGCCAGCAACATCGCTGCCGTATCTTCTGTAACCTCACGCTACGACGGTATCCTCGAAATAGACGAGCTCCGCACCGTCACAACCGATGAAAAGGATGCTAACGGCCGTCCGGTTGACGTGGTTATCGGTCGTCTTGCCGAAATGAGAATCATAGACCCCAATACGAAGATGATGCTGACCAATGCAAACATCCCCTACGGTTCGAAGCTCTACTTTGAGAATGGAGCGAAAGTCAAGAAAGGAGATGTCATCTGCGAATGGGACCCCTTCAATGCCGTTATTGTCAGCGAAGCGGGCGGTAAGGTGCAGTATATAAACCTCACGGAAAATATCACATACCGCGTCGATTCAGACGAGCAGACCGGTCTGCGTGAAAAAGTAATCATTGAGTCTAAGGAGCGTGGTAAGGTACCCGAAGCGAATATTCTCGATGAAAACGGACAGATAATCAAGACATATTCACTCCCTGTGGGTGCTCACCTCATGGTTGACGAAGGCACCGTTCTCAAACCCGGTGAAATCTTCGTCAAGATTCCGAGAGCTACCGGTAGCGCCGGTGACATCACCGGTGGTCTCCCCCGTGTGACAGAGCTCTTTGAGGCGCGCAACCCGTCAAATCCCGCCATCGTTGCGGAAATTGACGGTGAAGTAAACTTCGGTAAGGTTAAGCGCGGTAATCGCGAAATCACCGTCACATCACGTCTCGGTGAAGTCAAGAAATACCTCGTGCCCCTTTCCAAGCAGATTCTCGTGCAGGAAAACGACTATGTCCGTGCCGGTACTCCGCTTTCCGACGGTGCTGTCACTCCCGCCGACATTCTAAACATCATGGGTCCCACTGCAGTGCAGGAATACATTGTAAATGAAGTCCAGGACGTTTACAGAATGCAGGGTGTGAAGATCAACGACAAGCACTTCGAGGTTATCGTCCGTCAGATGATGCGCAAGGTCAACATCCTTGACCCCGGAGACACTTGCTTCCTTGAGCAGCAGATTGTTGACAAGCGTGCGTTCATGGAAGAAAACGATCGCATCTGGGGCAAGAAAGTTGTTGTGGATGCCGGTGACTCTGATACAGTCAAACCCGGTATGATTATCACTGCGCGCAAGCTCCGTGATGAAAACTCCGCCCTCAAGCGCCGCGACCTCAAGCTCATTCAGGTGCGTGATGCCGTCCCGGCTACCTCGGAGCAGATTCTCCAGGGTATCACTCGCGCTGCGCTACAGACCTCCAGCTTTATGTCTGCTGCATCCTTCCAGGAAACAACCAAGGTGCTCAACGAAGCCGCAATCAACGGCAAGACAGACACTCTGGAAGGCATGAAAGAAAATGTGATTTGCGGTCACCTCATCCCCGCAGGCACCGGATTGCGTGAGTACGACCGTCTCGTTGTCGGTGGAAAGGAAGATTTCGACATCTACGAAGATGCCGAGATTGAAAGCATCGTCAATGACAAACCACAGTCAGGCACTACATCTAAATAATCAGTTAACCTATTGACGACAATGACCTCATCTGAACTTTTTTCATAAAAAACGTAAAAAGTTTAGGTGAGATCATTAAAAAAAATAACCCACTTTCTTGAATAATAGAAGAATGTGTTTTATTTTTGCCGTCAAAATAAATCAAAACATCAAAAATGAAAAGACTTCTCACGCTTCTTGTTGTAATCACCGCCGGATTTTCAATCGCGCGGGCTGATTATTTGGAAGACCAGATGAACAATCTTGTGAATCAGAATGTAGTTTCTGAAATCTATGTGTCAAAAGCCATGCTTAAGATGCTTCCTCCCGGAATTCAGAATAGAATACCCATGCTGAACAAGTTGGATGGTCTCACTGCTGTGACAGTTCTGACTGCTGCTGACAAAGCTGCCGTTCAGAAGTGCCAGAAAGTTCTCAGCAATTCCCTTAACAATGCCATTACCACTACAGGTTTGGGAAAATTGCTCGAAATCAAGGACAGCAATGAATATTCAGCTGTTTTTGGAACTACAAAATCTGACGATACAAAAGATTATAGCAGAATCGTGGTTTACACGGAAACCGGTGATAACGGTCAGGTTGTTATTCTCAACGGCACAATCACTCCGGAAGTCCTCGAGCAGATTGCGCAGTCTATTTTGAAATAAACCATACAACAGATAATACGCTCACAAAGAGCCGGCTCACCGCCGGCTCTTTTTTTTTGCCTTAATCTGATACCGATCTCACTTATCAGGGAAAATCTCCCCGATTTTATGTTATACAGCATAATTAACATTAATTTACATACGGGGGGGGGTAATTGACACTCTTAATATAAATTTGCATAAATTTTGTGTGGAGTAGAGTCTCCGCATCTAATCGTTATCAACAATTTTATTGTTCATTTCAAACCTTAATTTATTAATTATCACATGTATCACCAACTACGCAATCTGAGCAAGAAGCTTGCGGCTTTGCCCTTGATGTTGCTCACGCTATGTGTGCTGACCGGATGGAGTTTCACTGCATCCGCAGCGCAGGCACCTGATGGCCCCGCAACGGGCGTTGTGCTTGACCAGGACGGAGAGCCCATGCCGGGTGCATCTGTAATGGTTGTTGGTACCACCCTCGGTGGTTCAACCAATGTCGATGGTAAATTCTCCATCGCAAACGTGAAGAACGGAGCTACCCTCCGTATCTCTTTCGTGGGATGCAAACC
>CAMWYV010000016.1 GCA_947178565.1 uncultured Porphyromonadaceae bacterium
ATTTTGGTGCCGTTATAGTCAACCTCGTCGATTATTGCCATACCGATATTCTGAATCACTCTGAGGTGAGTGAGGTATTCCTGACCGAAGGTCATCCAGAAGCGGGCGCGTTTGATGGTAGGGAAGTTTTGAACAAGGCTCTCAAGCTCTTCGTGGTAAAGAAGATATGACTCACGCCCTCCGATATTAGGGTATGTGAGGGTTTTATGAATTTCGAGCGGACCGGTGGTCACCCATTTGCCATCCTGCCAGTATCTGCCGTTTTGTGTGATTTCGCGGATATTGATTTCAGGGTTGAAGTTTGTGGCGAAAGCCTTGCCGTGATCGCCGGCATTACAGTCCACGATATCAAGCGTTTCCATTTCGCTGAAATAGTGTTTTGCAGCGTATGCGGTGAACACCCCCGACACTCCGGGATCAAATCCGCATCCGAGAATGGCGGTAAGTCCCGCTTTCTCAAATTTTTCACGATATGCCCATTGCCATGAGTACTCGAAATGCGCAACATCCTTAGGCTCATAGTTTGCAGTGTCGAGATAGTTGACTCCGCAGGCGAGACAAGCCTCCATGATCGTGAGATCCTGATAGGGAAGAGCCACGTTGATTACCATTTCGGGTTTATGACGTTTGAAAAGCTCAACGAGCTGATCAACACTGTCAGCATCCACGCAGTCTGTAGTGATGTTAGTGCTTCCGATAGCCTTTGCGATAGCATCGCATTTTCTTTTTGTGCGTGACGCGATAACGATTTCGCTGAACACTTCCGGATTCTGAGCACATTTATATGCAACGACTGTGCCTACTCCTCCGGCTCCGATAATTATAACTTTTGCCATTAAAATTATATGAATATGGTTTTTTTATGCAAAAAGGGTTATTTATTGTGCTAAGTTAACGGTTTTAGGCGCATAAAGCAAGATAGATGGTGTGAATTTTCAATGCGGAATGCTGAATGAGTGCTGGTGTAACCCGCGCTCATTGAGAGAAAAATAGAAGGGATAGCGCTTAAATTTACAATCGCAAACGAGAAGTGAGACGAGGAGATACTGTAACAACCTTATAATCAGCATGGGTATTTGAGCGGAATAAGATAAGTTATTTACATGTGAATTTTTTTGGAGTTTAATTATGTAAATCATGCGTAAAAATCACTAACTTTACAACCTCAAAACAAATGATAGTGTTTTAACCCCTATTTGTCTGCAATGCAAGAAGAACTCTACCATATTCCCGCTTTGTTGCCGCAGTGTATCGAAGCGCTGGATATTAAGCCCGGCGGAGTGTATGTGGATGCAACTTTTGGCGGCGGCGGTCACTCCCGCGCAATTGTTGAATATCTTGACAATCAGGGGCATCTCTATTCTTTTGATCAGGATGAGGATGCGGTGGAGCGCGCTTTTGACGATCCGCGGTTTACAATTGTGTATTCCAACTTCCGCTATCTTTCCAACTTCATGAGATATTATAATGTTGAGGGTGTTGACGGAGTGCTTGCCGATCTGGGGGTTTCTTTTCATCATTTTGATGAAGCGGACCGTGGTTTCTCTTTCAGGTGGAGCGGACCGCTTGATATGCGCATGAACCGTAAGGCGACCATGGATGCGGCGCAGTTTATAAATACCGCTTCCGAGGAAAAGATTGCTGACACACTATATCTTTACGGTGAAATCAAGGCATCACGTAAGATTGCCGCTGCTTTGGTAAAGGAAGCGAAACGCGCGCCGATAGAGACGGTGGAGCGTTTTCTTCAGATTGTGAAGCCGTTTGTGAATCCTCGTCAGGAGAAAAAAGAACTCGCCATGATTTTTCAGGCGATACGCATAGAGGTGAACGGTGAGCTGGATGCACTGCGCTCATTTTTAGAGCAGACGGCACGTGTGATTCGTCCCGGTGGCAGACTTGCCATTATAACCTATCACTCGCTGGAGGACAGGATGGTGAAAAATTTCATGCGCAACGGTAATGTGGAGGGTAAGGACTGCCGTGATATATTCGGTAGAAGCGATGTGCCGTTCAAGATGCTCGGCTCCAAGCCCATTGTGCCGGGCGATGAGGAGATAGAGCGCAATCCGCGTTCCCGCAGCGCGAAACTCAGAGTAGCGGTAAGAACTGAAAACTGATACACAACCATTATATACCGATGGCGGCAAAAAAGAGAAAAAAAGACAGTGACAATCCCGGATTTTTCGCAAGGATCCGCAGCGGACAGGTGATCAGCAGCGATTTCTTTGCGCGTAACTGGATGACTGTCCTTGCTGCTATACTCGTCATAATGTTTTATATAACAAACAAGTACAATTGTCAGACAAAAATGGAGGAAATCCAGAGACTCACCACAGAGCTTGAAATAGTGAAAACGGAGCGGTTGAGGGTGAGAAGCAGCTACATGAGCAGCACACGTGAATCGTCCATGCAACAGCTTATTGATTCTCTTGGTCTTAATCTTCATGTGCAGGACAGACCGCCATTTAAACTGGAAGAGAAATGAAGAAGAAATCAAATAAGAAACATATCCTGTATCGCTACGGTGTGATTACCGCCATAATATTTTTTGTGGCTACCGGAGTGATATACAAGCTGGTGGATACGACGGTGATTTCTGCGGGGGAATGGAACAAGAAAGCAAACGAGGAATTGTCGCGAAATGATACAATCATGCCGGTGAGAGGCAATATTCTTGCTTCAGACGGCAGTGTCCTTGCGGCAAACCTGCGCTACTATACGGTGAGAATCGACTTTCGTTGCGAGAGATTCATGGAGGAGAAATACAGGAGCGTGCTCGATACCATCGCCGACAGCATGGCATGCTATTTTCCGGTACGAACAGCCGCGCAATGGAAAAAACATCTTGCCGCTCCGCTGGTCAAGCCTAAGGCAGAGCGTCCGAGAGCCTACCGTCTGATTGATAATATCAGCTATGCCGATTACCGCCGTCTGCGCTCATTCCCGTTCTTCTCAATCAGAAACCGCAATCGCAACGGCATATCTGTCGAGGGTAAAATGCGTCGCGTCAACCCCTACGGAGACATGGCGCGCCGAAGCATCGGCGGTGTGGGCGCTACAGCCGAGTGCAAGGAGGTGCACGGCATATCAGGGCTTGAAAAAGCACTTGATACGCTGCTCTACGGAAAAACCGGTCTGTCAAAAAAAGTGCCTCTGACCAAAGGAATCGTAAACTGGACCGATATACCGGCGGTTCCCGGCTACAATATCACCACCACTATCGATATCAAGATGCAGGATATTGTTGAGAATGAGCTCAACGATGTACTCACATACTGCAATGCCGACTGGGGAGTTGCCGTGCTGATGGAGGTGGCAACCGGCGATATCAAGGCTATTTCAAATCTTGAGAAAAATCCGAATGCCAACAACTATATAGAAGGTATGAACCGCGCGGTGCTGGGCTTCGAGCCGGGTTCGGTTGTCAAGACCATTTCCATGATGCTTGCGTTGGAGGACGGGATTGTCAATTCACTTGACGAGGTTATCTCCACCGGCGCAAGATTTCCATACGCCGGCGGCAACTCCATTACTGATTCCCACCCTGTTCCTTCACTTACCGTGAAAGAAGTTATCGAGCGCTCAAGCAACATCGGCATGACCAAGGTGATTGTGAGAAAATATGACTCCAATCCCGGCGGATTCTATTCCCGTCTGAAAGAGATTGGATTCCTTGAGCCTATGCATACCGGAATAGCAGGTGAAACAGTGCCCCGTGTGGACAGCGTGCCGAATAACCGCGGGGGCAGAATCGCCCTGTCGCGTCAGTGCTACGGCTATGCCACCGAGATTCCTCCGCTCTACACCCTGTCGGTTTACAACGCCATAGCCAACAACGGCAGATATGTGCGTCCGCGCCTCGTGTCGCGTCTCACCGGTGAGGAGTTCGATTCCATTCTGCCGGTAACATACATCCGTGACCGCATTTGCAGCGAGAAAAATGCGGAAAAGATGCGCACCATGCTCACCTCGGTAGTTCATGGCGAGCACGGCACCGGCAAGCGTCTCAAAAATGATTATGTGAGAATCGCTGGCAAGACCGGAACCTGCTACATGATTGAAGGCGGACACTACAACAATGCCAAGAAGCGCCTCGCTTTCTGTGGATTCTTCCCTGCCGAAAATCCCAAATATTCCTGCATAGTTCTCACCTGCAACCCCAAGCAGAATGCTCTGGGAGCGGCGAGCACAAGCGGCGAAGTGCTGAAAAATATCGCATTGAAACTATATTCGCGCGGAATGCTTGACAACAGTTCCGACTACCGTGCCGAGCCGGCTAAGAATGATCCGCCGGTGCTGTATGCTACCGCAAATACCGAAAAGGCTAAGAAAGTGGGCAGTGCCCTCACCGGCGGAGGGCAGCATCGCTCCATTCAGCGCCACACCTCATCATCCAAGGGTGTGCCCTCCGTAGTGGGTCTCGGATTGAGGGATGCTATAGCCGCTCTTGAAAGCAGCGGCTACAACGTGCGCTTCAAAGGCTCAGGCTATGTTGCGGCGCAAACTCCCGCCGCAGGCACCGAAGCCACCCGTGGTGCAAGTGTGACCCTGTCATTAAGAGAATAAAAACAAATAAACAAAATACTCGCGTTATGAAACCATTGAGCGCACTCCTTTCAGCAATCTCCATTGAAGAGATTATAGGAAACAAGGACATTGAGATAACATCAGTAGAGAGCGATTCCCGCAAGATTCAGCTTGGCTCGCTCTTTGTTGCCGTTCGCGGCACTGTTGTGGATGGTCACCGGTTTATTCCCATCGTCACTGTTGGAGGAGCGGCGGCTATCGTATGCGAGGAGCTTCCCGAAAGGCTCGAATCGGATGTCACATATATTAAGGTGGCAAATTCAGCCGTTGCGCTCGGATTTCTTGCATCCCGCTGGTATGGTGATCCTTCACGCAAGCTAAAGCTCGTGGGTGTGACCGGTACAAACGGTAAAACCACTACAGCCACACTCATTTATGAGATGGCTAGACTCAACGGTCACAAAGCCGGATTGCTCTCAACAGTGTGCAACTATATCGAAACCGAAGCTGTGCCTGCTGAGCACACAACCCCCGATCCGCTTACCCTCAACAGCCTTTTGGCAAGGATGGTTGACGCGGGCTGTACATTTGCGGCAATGGAGGTGAGCTCTCATGCCGCACATCAGCACCGTATCGCCGGACTGCATTTTGCGGGAGGTGTGTTTACAAATCTGACACGTGACCACCTTGACTATCACAAGACAGTGGAAGCATATCTCAACGCCAAGAAATCATTCTTTGACATTCTGCCCAAAGACGCGTTTGCGCTCACTAATGCTGATGATAAGGTGGGAGAGGTGATGCTCCAGAACACTATGGCGACCAAGTATTCATACTCGGTAAACCGTATGGCAAACTTCACGGGACGAATTATCGAGAGCCGTATCGACGGCACTCTGATGAGTTTTAACGGCAATGAAGTAGAGGTGCTTTTCACAGGACGCTATAACGCATACAATCTCACCGCCGTTTACGGCACTGCGATTCTGCTCGGCTTCGATTCCGAGAAAGTGCTCACCGATATGAGCCGTCTGGTGCCTGTTGCCGGAAGATTCCAGACATTCCGCTCGGCAAACGGCATAACCGCAGTGGTTGACTACGCGCACACTCCCGATGCGGTGGTGAATGTTCTCACTGCAATCCGCGAGGTGGTAGGAAACGGTAAACGCATCATCACTGTTGTGGGTGCGGGCGGAAACCGTGACAAAGGCAAGCGTCCCATCATGGCTAAAGAGGCGGCTACCAGAAGCGATAAACTCATTCTCACATCCGACAATCCCAGAGATGAGGAACCGGCAGATATTCTCGCCGACATGGAAGCCGGTCTCGATGATATGACCCGCAAAATCACCCTAAGTATCGTTGACCGCCGCGAAGCTATCCGCACAGCCGCCATGCTTGCCGCTCCCGGCGATGTGATCCTCATTGCGGGAAAGGGACACGAAGACTATCAGGAAATCAAAGGAGTGAAACATCATTTCGATGACCGCGAGGTTGTTGCCGATGTACTCTCTAAACTATAAAGCCGATAAATCATGCTCTACTATCTTTTCAACTATCTCGAAGACTTGGGAATACCCGGCGCAAGGCTGATGGATTATATCACCTTCCGCTCCGGTGCGGCTCTGCTTATGTCTCTATTCATCGCTCTTGTTTTCGGCAGAAAGATTATCGACCGTCTGCAGCTTATGCAGGTAGGCGAGATTATCCGTGACCTCGGACTGGAGGGGCAGATGCAGAAAAAAGGTACTCCTACAATGGGAGGTGTGATTATCATCATCTCAATCCTTGTGCCCTGTCTGCTTTTCGGAGATCTGTCGAGCATCTACATGATGCTGATGATTGTAGCCACGCTCTGGCTGGGCACTCTCGGATTCATGGATGACTGGCTCAAGATGAAGCGCCACAACAAGGACGGCATGAGCGGCAAGTTCAAGATTGTCGGTCAGGTAGGTCTCGGTCTTATAGTGGGTCTTACTATGTGTCTGAGTCCCGACATCGTCATGCGAGAGAATATCGAGACAATAGATGTGGAGAATTCCGAAACCGTCATCTCCTACAAGTCGGAGGATGTGAAAAGTCCGCAGACCACAATCCCGTTCGTGAAGAACAATAACTTCGATTACGCATACCTCACCGGCTGGATGGGCAAGCACGCGGCAACCGGTGGCTGGATTCTTTTTGTCATAGTGACTATCCTTGCCATCAGTGCCACTTCAAACGGTGCCAATCTCACCGACGGTCTTGACGGTCTATGCACCGGAGTATCGGCAATCATAGGTGTGGCTCTCGCCATCATGGCATATCTGGGAGGTAACATCATATACTCATCATACCTTAATATAATGTATATTCCCGGTAGCTCGGAGCTGGTGGTGTTCATGGCGGCATTCATCGGGGCGCTTATCGGTTTTCTTTGGTATAACGCTTTTCCGGCACAGGTATTCATGGGCGATACCGGCAGTCTGACCATTGGCGGTATCATCGCGGTGTTTGCGATACTGATACGAAAGGAGCTGCTTATACCGATTCTCTGTGCAATCTTCTTTGTGGAAGATCTGAGCGTGATGATTCAGGTGGTATATTTCAAATACACCAGAAAGCGTACAGGTACAGGCAAGCGTATTTTCAAGATGACGCCTCTTCATCATCATTTTCAAAAGCCCGGCAACAGCGGTATCGAGGCTCTGATACAGGCACCGCTGAGAGCAGTGCCGGAGAGTAAGATAGTGACCCGTTTCTGGATTATAGCTGTATTTCTCGCGGCTGTCACTTTTGTAACCCTTAAAATCAGGTAATTATGGCAAGCAATATTAGAAATCTTGTGGTGCTCGGCGGTGGCGAGAGCGGTGTCGGAGCAGCGGTTCTCGGCAAGGAGAAAGGCATGAATGTGTTTTTGTCCGATTCAGGCAATATCTCGCAGAAATATCGTGATATGCTTGATGCGGAGGGTATAGAATGGGAGCAGGGTCACCACTCCATGGACAAGATTCTTGCCGCCGATGAGGTGGTGAAGAGTCCCGGCATTCCTCCTACCGTACCTGTGATGAAAGCCATTTACGAAAAAGAGATACCGGTGATTTCAGAAATCGAGTTTGCCGGCAGATATACCGATGCCAAGATGGTATGCATCACCGGCAGCAACGGCAAAACCACCACAACCCTTCTCACTTACCATATTCTGCGTGACGCCGGTATAAATGTTGGTCTCGCGGGTAATGTCGGAAAAAGTCTCGCGCTCCAGGTTGCGAGAGAGCATCATGACGTATATGTTATCGAACTTTCAAGTTTTCAGCTTGAGAACATGTATGAGTTCAAGGCGAATGTAGCCGTGCTGCTCAATATCACTCCCGATCATCTTGACCGCTATGACTACAAGATGGAAAACTATATAAAGGCGAAGTTCCGTATCATACGTAATCTCACCCCGCAGGATGCCTTTATATATTGGCAGGATGACCCCGTTATCAATGCGCAGATGGCTCATGTGGTCACCGAGGCACAGCTTTTCCCCTTTGCGGAGCATGAGGAGAACGGCACCAAGGCATACGTGGACGAGGATGATTCTGTTGTTTTCCTCACACCCGAAACATCAATGTGTATGCCGAGAGCCGACCTGTCGCTCAACGGACTCCATAACCTGTATAATTCAATGGCGGCTGGATTGTCGGCGTGTATTCTTGACCTTAAGAAAGAGGATATCCGTCGTGCGCTTTCAAATTTCGAGGGAGTTGAGCACCGTCTCGAATTTGTGAGAGAGGTTGGTGGAGTGAGATATATCAATGACTCCAAAGCCACCAATGTCAATTCCTGCTGGTATGCTCTCGAGAGTATGCCTGAGAATACCGTGCTCATTCTCGGAGGCAAGGACAAAGGTAATGACTACACGGAGATAGAGCCGCTGGTCAAGGAGAAAGTCAAAGCGATAGTATGTATGGGCAAGGATAACACCAAACTGGAGCAATTTTTTGCCGGCAAGGTGCCTCAGCTTATCTCCACACACTCTCTTGATGAGGCTATAAACGCCTGTGTGGGTATTGCTGAAAGCGGTGATACAGTGCTTCTTTCGCCCTGTTGCGCCAGCTTTGACCTCTTTTCAAGTTACGAAGACAGAGGCAGACAGTTCAAAGATGCTGTAAACAAGCTGTAAAATTGGGAAAACATATATGTAATGGAAACATTATCTGCAACAACCGCACAATTAGGAACGACAGACACCGGGGTCGAGAAAGAGGTTTTGGAACCCAAATCAGATAAATATATCTGGGGAATATATATCTTTCTCTGCATTGTGTCGATTATTGAGCTGTACAGTGCCTCCTCGCGTGAGGTAGCAGCCTCCGCGATAGGTGTTTACGGTCCGGTAGTACGCCATATATTCATGCTTGGCGCGGGATGTGGAATCATTCTGCTGCTTCAGCGTGTTCACTACCGTAAATTTATTCCGCTGATTCCGATATTTGCGATTTTAAGCGTGGCAATGATGGTGTATGTGATGCTCTTCGGCGAGGTGGTAAACGGTGCGCGCCGCAGCTTCAGCCTTTGCGGTGTCACTATTCAGCCCTCTGAATTTCTCAAACTCTCGGCAGCGCTTGTCATAGCTCTCATAATGTCGCGCACACAGATAAAAGGTGGCGTGAAAAGAGCCGGGGTAATGTGGTCGGCGATAATAGTCATGCTATTCAGCGGATTGCTTATCAAGCAAGGTATGACCAACACCATTCTTTTGATGGCTATCAGTCTTTCGATGATGGTGATCGGCGGCGTTGAATGGAAAAAATTCGGTGTGGTGCTCATGGCTTACGGTGTATGTTGCCTGATATTCCTGATGATATTCAAATCGGGTGGTGATTCCGATGTCGTTCATGCAGACGGTGCCACAGTGGAGCGTGTGGACCGAAGCAAGACTTGGACAGAACGCCTTGACCGTTATTTCGGTAACGGTGAGCCCAAATACAAGCAGGAGCTTAATGCCAAGAACCGCCAGGAAATGTATTCATATATGGCGCAGGCAAATGGCGGAGTCTTCGGTGTGTTCCCCGGCAATTCTCGCGAAACAGCGCGACTGCCTCTCGCATTCTCCGATTTTATCTACTCGATCATCATAGAGGATACCGGTCTGCTGGGCGGAATATTTGTGCTGGTGGCATATCTGCTGCTGCTCGGGCGCGCGAGCGCCATATCCGCTAAATGCTCACGGGTGTTCCCGGCACTTTTGGTTATGGGTATGGCGGTGATGATTGCGTTTCAAGCACTGTTTCACATGGCGATCGTGTCAGGTTTCTTTCCGGTGAGCGGTCAGCCGTTGCCCCTCATATCCAAGGGCGGCACATCCATTCTCATAACTTCTATCGCGCTCGGAGTGATGCTCAGTGTGAGTCGTCATGCGGTACGTAATACTGAGAAACGAAATGATATCAATGATGAGATTAACGCTCTGCCGGAGGAACTCCGTGCGGCGAATCCCACACAGTTATAATATATATAAGGTATGAATAGTAATTCTCGAAGAGCCTTGAAGGTAATTATCAGCGGAGGAGGAACAGGGGGACATATCTTCCCCGCGCTATCTATTGCGGATGCGCTCAAGCGTGCAAACCCGCGCACTGAGATTCTGTTTGTAGGGGCGGAAAACCGCATGGAAATGGAGAAAGTTCCCGCAGCCGGTTATCGGATTGTGGGGCTTCCCGTGGCGGGATTCGACCGCAAGAGGTTGTGGCGCAACTTCAAGGTTCTCGCCATGCTGATGAAGAGTATGGCGAAAGCGAAAAAGGTGGTGAAAGAATTTAATCCGGACGTGGCGGTAGGTGTAGGGGGCTACGCCAGCGGTCCGGTGCTCAAACAGGCTCAGAC
>CAMWYV010000017.1 GCA_947178565.1 uncultured Porphyromonadaceae bacterium
AGATAGAAATCATAGCCAGCCTGAATAGCTTGCTGAAAATTCAACACCTCTTTAATTACGCATCCCGCATCATTGGAGTGTCCTGCATGGTCGATGTTTCCGCCTTCGACCATCATGAAAAAACGGTCTCTATTGTTTTTGCCGAGGTGATTGAGGCATCCGAGGGTCATTTCGGGCAAAGTGAGCACGCCTGGAAGCGAGTCAATTGTATAACCTATATCGTTGAGAACGAGTGAATCTGTGTTGAGCAGTAGAACTCTTGACGATTTGCTGGCATTGAGAGCGTCAATTCCGCGCACGATATCCACTCCGTTCTTGTGAAAAGTGTCAATCAGGTCGTTAAGCTTGCCATCTTTACCTTTGGTGCCCCTGAGATTGGCACCACCGATAAAATCGTAGCCGGATTCGGCTGCCTGCTTGCCGATTTCGTAGAACATGGAGCGCTTGGGTACATGGGCATAAAACGCTGCCGGAGTTGCATCGTCCGGAGCTACCGAGGTTACAAGACCCACTCCATAACCCATATCAAAGAGCTGTTTTGCGATAGAAGTCACATCAACTGTGTCGGCATTCATTCCGAGCATTCCGTTTTTGGTTTTGCTCCCCGTGGCGAGGGCAGTGCCCGCAGCAGCAGAATCGGTTACCGGTGAAGATGCAGAATAAGTAGTCGCGACAGATGCTACCGGAAACTGCATCATGAGCAACGGTGTGGAATTATTGTACACAGTGCGGTTATATGCTTCCGCAGCCATAACCTGTCCCATGCCCATACCGTCACCTATATAATAAAATATATACTTGGGTGAGGATGCGAAAAGAGATGAAGAGGCAAAAAGAGCCGTTAATGCAATAAAAGTTCTTCTAATCATTGAAAATGGTATTAGTAGTTTTTGCAAAAATAGCAAATGCCCGCAAATTGTCAACTAAACACACTTTATTAAAATGAGGGGTTGCAGTAGAGTACCGTTTTTTTGAATTGGGTAAACACTGTCTATCCAATTTTCTGCGGGTAATTGTTCAATCTTTACAAAGATACTCATAAATCCATAATTTGGAGCTGTGAGGAAACATAATCTTAATTTAAACAGTGTATCCCCACGCTTTTGGTGAACAATTTTTTATATAAATTTGTTATCTGTTTTGTAAATAATACTGCTTACTTAACTCAACCCAAACATCACATGGCTAAATTTATTAAAGAATTCAAGGAATTCGCAATGCGCGGCAATGTCATTGATATGGCTGTCGGCGTAGTTATCGGTGCCGCATTCGGCAAAATCGTATCTTCACTTGTAGATGACCTCATCATGCCTCTCGTTGGTGTAGCCACCGGCGGTATCAACTTCACCGACTACAAATGGGTGGTTCAGAAAGCAGTGATGGATGGCAGCGAGATAATCAGACCGGAAGTCACTCTCAACTGGGGTACATGGATTCAGACTGTTGTAAACTTCCTTATCGTAGCTTTCTGTATCTTCGTAATGATCAAGTTTATCAATCAGCTAAGTAAGAAAAAAGAGGAAGCTCCCGCTCCTGATCCCGAACCCACTAAGGAGGAGGTTCTTCTCACCGAAATCCGCGATCTTCTCAAATCTCAGCAGAAGTAAAATCTCATCCTTTTCTGCCGAAATCGGCAGGAATTTCTCCCCATTCCTCTGTCTTCCATTTTGTGACATGATTTTGGGGAGTATGGGTGAGCAACCAGTTTTCCGCTCTCGATACCAATGCCCTGATTTTTTCATTTCCGGGTGTTGGAGCGAGAGTGGTTTTTACATGCCTGTCCCTCACCCAAGCCATAGCAGTCTTGCTGTCGGAATAGACAGTGACTCCAGTCCTGCCTTGCTGCTCAAGAAGAGCGAAAGCATGAACGATGGCGAGAAACTCTCCAAGGTTATTGGTGCCCTCCTCCAGAGGACCTACATGGAAAATCTCCTCTCCGGTACACAGATTCACTCCGCGATACTCTACCGGTCCGGGATTGCGGCGACATCCGGCGTCCACAGCGATACCGTCGCGGTCAATCTCGGGGAACGCATCGTAATTGACCGAAATGACAGGTCGGCGGGCAATAGCCTTTAGTAACTCCACTCCAGAATCATCGCTCTCTCCGCGATATGCCGCAATAGCAGCCTCCTGATTGGGATAAGCCTTGTATTTCGCTCCGGGAAAACCTTCCACAACAAGTTTGCACTCCTCCCAGGAGTCAAAAACTCCGGTGTCATGCCCAGCCCAGACAACATAATATTTTTTACCCATATCCGGAATTTATGAAAGAGTGAGGAATATCGCTATATCGCGACTTCTCATACCAACAGTTTCAGCCACACCGGCATTGACAATTTTGCCCATGAAGGTTACAGCGCCTTTTCTTATACCAGGGTGCATTTTGAGTGCGTTCAGCACTCCGTCACTTGCCGATATGTCATTCATAAATGTGAGAAGGGTGTTGCTAAGTGCCATAGCCGCTGTGCGAGGCACCGCGCTTCCGGCATGAACGTAGCAGCAACGCACGTTCTCCGGTCCGGAGGGTGAGGCGAGTGCAAGATCCACAGTGGGAAGAGATGGAAAAGCCGAACCGCAGTCATTGGTGAGATCAAAAATGATAACCCCCTTTTTCATTTCGCTCACGGTTTCGGTATCAAACACCGGCGGATTAGCCATCTGTGTGAAGACCACCACATCAGCGCTCCGGAGCGCGCTGCGGAGCACTCTCGGATGAAGCGCGGAGCCAACGGCACATGTGCCCAGCTCTTTGGTCGCCTCCCTCAGGCGATATACGTCATTGTCAAATATCCTTACGGTCGAGCCTGCTCCGGATGCGGCGCGTGCAGCCGCACACGCGCTGATGCCGCTACCTATGACAGTTGTTTCGCAGGGAATCACACCGGCGACTCCTCCGAGCAATATTCCTTTTCCATGAATCGAGTCGGCGAGTAGCGACCCGGCGACAGCCAGCGCCGCCCTGCCGTCGATTTCAGACAAAATGTCGGCAAACGGAGTGTTGCCGTAGCGGTCCTCCACAAGGTCAAGCGCCACATTTATTATATTGCGGTCCATAAGAGCCTTTACCGACTCCTTCGTACGGTTGCATTTGGATAGAAGCGACAGGAGCACCGCTCCTCTTCGCATCTGCCGGATATCATGGCAGGAGAGGGGAGCGAGATGAAGCACAATATCACAGCCGAGAGCTTCCGACCGACTCACTATTTGAGTTCCCTCACGTGAGTATGCATTATCGGTGTAGTGGATTGAGTCTCCGGCACCAGATTCCATTTTAATGGTGAATCCTTGCGCCACAAGAAGTCCCGCACCCTCGGGAGTGAGCGGAAACCTGCGCTCGTTGTCAACATTGCTTGCCGGCAATCCTACAGTCATATGGCGGCGCGTGGTGGCTGTAGCCATCTCCTGAGGTAGCGGCATAGCGCCGAATTCGCTCTCTGTTTTCATTTCACGGGAAGATTAAAGAGTGATATAAAGCGTTTTGCGGTATCTGCCACCTCACATTCGTTTTCAAGCAGATCCCCTGCAAAATTAATTTTAGCCTTGGAGTAGTGAGGCATTCTTTTGTCAAGCGCCTCCACGATGAATTCCCTCAGTTCCTCATCGTCCTTGTCGGCAATGAGAGGACGCTTGTGGCGTCCGCGCATAAGCCGTGTGTGGAGTTTTGGCAGCGAAGTGTTGAGAAACACCGTGGTACCCTTTGAATTCATATAGTCCATATTGTCAAAGAAGCAAGGAGTGCCGCCTCCACACGCCACTATGACATTTTCAAACTCAGCAACCTCATGCAGCATCCGGCGTTCGATGTCACGAAAGCCTTCCTCGCCTTTCTCAGCGAAGATATCACGCACTGATGAATGAAATCTGCCCTCGATATAAGAATCAAGGTCAATGAACTCAACGCCTGTGATACGGCTCACATTGCGCCCCAGGGTAGATTTGCCGCATCCCATATAGCCTATTAGAAAAATCGGTTGCATATAAAAAGTTTCTCCCACAAAATTACACAAAATTATATTGGTTTTGTGTACATTTGTCTCGTATCACACTTTTTTGCTTCTCGAAGAAATGGAAAAACTCATGCAATATGTATGGCAGCAACGTCTCTGGCCGATAGCGGAGATGCGCACTGTCGATGGCAAGAGAATCGAGGTGCTTGACCCCGGATTGCTCAACCGTGATGCGGGTCCAGATTTTTTCAATGCGAAAGTGGTGATAGACGGTGAAACATGGGTGGGAAATATTGAGATTCACTATCGCGCGAGCGACTGGCACCGTCATAAGCATGACAGTGATCCGTCATACGATTCGGTTATTCTCCATATTGTAGATAAAGATGATGCTGTGGTCAGGCGACATAACGGTCAGGTGATTCCACAGATGAGAATGCCGTGTGACCCCGGGCTCAATTCCCGATACAGCGAGCTTGTTGGAAGAGCGGATATTGATTTGCCATGCCGTCGTGAAATAGAATCGTTGCCTGATATTTATCTTACCGACTGGATATCCAATCTTGCATACGAGCGCATCTATGCTAAAGTCGATAGAATCGAGGATATACGAGCAAGACTCAACGGTGATTGGGAACAGACCTGCTATGTGACTGTGGCGCGAGGTCTCGGTTTCGGCATCAACGGTGAGCCGTTTGAACGCCTGGCGCTAAGTCTGCCATTGATTTTCATTGGCAAGCACAGTGACAATCTCACCGCGGTAGAAGCTCTTCTTTTCGGACAGAGCGGGCTTCTTAACGCCCATGCGACCGCCATTGACACCTATGCCGCTCATCTTGCAAGAGAATACTCCTTTCTCGCAACCAAATTCGGACTCAGAAAGCCCGAAAATCCCGGATGGAAAATGGCGAGAACGCGCCCGGCAAATTTCCCTCACCGCCGCATAGCTACTCTTGCCGCCATGCTGCACGGAGGTTTCCGCCTTATGGGCAGAATACTTGAAATCAAGGATATTGACCCGGCTTGCGCACTATTCACTCCCGAGTTGTCACCATATTGGGAACGACGATTTTCTTTCGGACCGGAAAGTACCCGATTGAGCAGTACTCTGAGCAGGAGTTCGGCAATGGTGATGGTGATAAATGTAGTGGTGCCGCTTCTTATGGCGTATGGTATGAGTCACGGAGATACATCGCTGACCGACAGGGCAATAGACTTGCTTCACTCTATCAAGGCTGAGCGCAACACTATAATCGATATGTTTGAGAGATGCGGGGTGAAAGTGAACGACGCCTTTACTTCACAAGGGCTGATTCAGCTCAGAAGAAACTATTGTGAGATGCGTAAATGTCTGTATTGCCGCATAGGGCATCGCAAGCTCTCCTATAACGCCCGTCGTAACGACTGAATCAAAGGGTGCGGAAATTGTAACCTATATTTATACCGGCTACCCGCTGACGCTTTGCGCCATAATCGCTTTTGGCGATGTCACAGAGTTTCCATGTAAAATATGCGCCTATATATACATGGTTTATTCCGAAGCCTATGCCGCTGCGCAGACCCAAATCCACACCGTAGTCACCATACAGAGGGTGGGAGATTGTGCTGTCAAAAATCTTTGTAGGTTTATCGGGCTTGAACCAGGTTTTAAAGCGGAAATCAAACTCCGGACCGGTGAAGAGATACATTTTCCATTCACGGGACAGCTTTACTCTCCAGCCCAATGAAATAGGCACTTTAATGCCGACGGTGCGCATGGTGGCTTCTGTTATACCATCTTTCACAACCTGCTCGGAGAGTGTGCCGGCGGTTTTGAGGCTGTTGAAATAGAATTCAAACTGAGGCTCAATATACCATCCTCGGCGCAGAGGAGCGTGGAAAAGTCCTGAAATACCGGCATCAAAGCCTGTGGCGCGGGTTGAGAGAGGGATACGGGCATACTTGATAGAATAGGGATAGGAATAGCCTCCTGTCAGACGCATACCGAAATACGGACGCCTCTCGCCCGTGCGATACATATCATAAAACAGATGGGCGTGCAGGCTGCCTGCCGCTAATACAAGAACAGTCGCTATTATTGAGAGTCTTTTCATTCTGTACTGGCATGTGTTAGAGTGACAAAGTTACGCCAATTTTTCATAAAAAGAGTGTTGTGGTATAAAAAAATAGTGCGGGTAGCCGATTTATTACTATTTTTGCACTTCTAATAACAGAATATAACCGAAATGTCTATCGACGATATTATTGCAAAAGGAGTTGCCAAGGCTGTCAAGGAGCTTTATGGCGTGGACACCGATCCGGCATCCATCACTCCCCAGACCACCAAGAAGGAGTTTGAAGGGAATCTCACCGTAATGGTGTTTCCCTGGGTAAAGGCGGCACGCAAGTCTCCCGAAGTTGTAGGCAAGGAGATTGGCGACTGGTTGGTTGATAATGAGCCGGCTGTCGCATCTTACAATGTTATCAAAGGTTTTCTCAATATCACCATAGAGCCTGCTTTCTGGTCCACAGTGCTCGAGCATATAGCGCAGCAGAAAGACTATGGAATCACCCCGGAAACACCGGAGTCGCCGCTCGTCATGGTTGAATACTCTTCGCCCAACACCAACAAGCCCCTGCATCTGGGGCATGTGCGCAACATTCTGCTCGGTAACAGCCTTTGCAGAATACTCGCTGCATGCGGCAACAAGGTTGTGCGCACAAATATAGTGAATGACCGCGGTATTCATATCTGCAAGTCGATGCTTGCATGGAAAAAATGGGGTAACGGCGCCACTCCGCAATCTACCGGTAAAAAAGGCGATCATCTTATCGGGGACTTCTATGTGCTCTTCGACAAACACTTTAAGACAGAGGTGAAAGAGCTTGAAGCTCAGGGCATGACAAAAGAAGAAGCCGAAGCCGCATCTCCACTTCTCCAGGAAGCGCGAGCCATGCTCAGGGCATGGGAAGCGGGTGACAAAGAGGTGAGAGACCTATGGGCTACTATGAACGGATGGGTATATGACGGATTTGACAAGACCTATGACCGCATGGGTGTGGGATTCGATAAAATATATTACGAGAGCGATACCTACCTCGAAGGTAAGGCTAAGGTACTTGAAGGTCTTGAAAAAGGACTCATGTATAAAAAGGAAGACGGCTCGGTATGGGCAGATCTTACTGAACAGGGTCTTGACCACAAGCTGTTGCTGCGTTCTGACGGAACATCGGTGTATATGACCCAGGACATAGGTACCGCCAAGCTCCGCTATCAGGATTATCCCATTGACAAGATGATATATGTTGTGGGTAATGAGCAGAACTACCACTTTCAGGTTCTCTCTCTGCTCCTTGACCGTCTTGGTTTCAAATGGGGGAAGGACCTCGTTCATTTCTCTTATGGAATGGTGGAGCTTCCCGAGGGTAAGATGAAGAGTCGCGAAGGCACCGTTGTCGATGCCGATGACCTCATGGACGAGATGGTCAATACCGCCAAAGCTGTGAGCAGCGAGCTCGGTAAACTTGACGGCTGTAATGAGGCTGAGATTGCCGAAATAACCGAGACTGTCGGACTTGGCGCCCTCAAATATTTCCTCCTCAAGGTCGATCCCCGCAAAAATATGACCTTCAATCCCAAGGAGTCCATAGATTTCAATGGTAATACCGGACCTTTCATCCAATACACCTATGCGCGCATACGCTCTGTGCTCCGCAAGGCAGAGGAAGCCGGGATGAAGATTGGCGCATTTACCGGAGTGAAGCCCGGTGAGAAAGAAATCACTCTTATCCAGCGTCTTGCCGATTTCCCGACTGTTGTGCAGGAAGCAGGCAGAACATATAGCCCCGCGCTTATTGCCAACTATGCTTATGACCTGGTAAAGGAATACAACCAGTTCTATCACGACTGCTCCATTCTCAAGGAAGAGAACGAGGCTGTGCGATCCATGCGTCTCACCCTCTCAGCAGTGACAGCCGACACAATACGCACCGCTATGTCGCTTCTCGGCATAAAGGTGCCGGAAAGAATGTAAAAATACTCTCAAATCACAAACACTTAATATCTTATGGAAAATTATCAGAACTATTACACCCAGAGTGGTGCCGCTCTCGACTCAAAAGTGTCAGCGGTAATGAAGCGGGTATATGTCAAAATGTTTCTTGCCCTGCTTGTAACAGCTTTCGTATCTCTCTTCTGTGCGAGCTCACACGCAGTGCTCAGCTTCTTTGCCGCACACAGCGGATTTATTTGGGGCGTGTTCATTGTGGAGCTTGTACTCGTGTTCGCTATCTCGGGAGGAATCAATAGAATGAGCTCAGGCACAGCCACCATGCTGTTCTTCCTTTTTGCGATAATCAACGGGCTCGCGCTTTTCCCGATCTTCATTGTTTACACCGGCGTGTCCATCGCCAAGACCTTCTTCATCACCGCCGGAACATTCGGCGCTATGAGCATCTATGGATATTTCACATCACAGGATCTTTCAAAATGGGGTTCTGTACTTATCATGGCGCTCTTTGGTCTGATTATCTGTAGCGTGGTAAACATCTTCTGGGCTAACAGCACATTCGAATGGATTATCTCTGCCGCCGGTGTACTCATTTTTGTCGGTCTCACCGCCTGGGATACTCAGAAAATCAAACAGATGGCTGCTATGGCTCCCGCCGAAACAGTTTCCAAACTGGCAACAATCGGCGCCCTCTCGCTATACCTTGATTTCATCAATCTGTTCCTCTATCTTCTCCGCTTCTTCGGCAACAGCCGGGATTGATCGCAATCATATACAATATTTTGACGGAGTCGCGCTTGCCGCGGCTCCGTTTTTTATAAGAGCAGCCTCTGATGATCCCTTTATCTTTCATGACTCACGACTAAAAGACTCGTGACTCGAAAAAAATTATTACCTTTGCACATCTTTTCGTGTAGAATGACAGACCTCAACGCTATCAGGCGCGACATAGCACCCGAACTTGATGAGTTGCGACGCTGCATCAGCGACGCTCTCACGTCATCCAATCCGCTCATGACCAAAGTAGTGGAGGGCTATCTTGACACCAAGGGCAAACTCATTCGTCCCATTCTCGTTATTCTCACCGCAAAACTCCTTGGAAAGGTATCTCCAAAAGTCATCGCATCTGCCGCAGCGGTTGAGATGCTGCACAATGCGTCGCTTATTCACGATGATGTGGTGGACGATTCAAAGCTGAGAAGAGGCAAGCCTACCATCAACAGCATCTGGGACAATCACATCGCGGTGCTTGTGGGAGACTTTTTCGTGTCAAACGCGCTTCGCCAGGCTATCTCTACCGGTGATATCCGCATAGTGGAATCCCTTGCAAACTTGGGCAAACTGCTGTCGCTCGGTGAAATCGATCAGATATACAACGCACGAAACCATCGCCTTGATGAAACCTCATATTTTACAGTCATAAGCCGTAAGACAGCTTCTCTGTTCGTGAGCTGCGTGGAGATGGGCGGCTATGCGGTGGGCGCACACGAAGAGCAGATTGAGCCGATGAGGAAATTCGCGCATCTGCTCGGGCTATGCTTCCAGATAAAAGACGATATTTTTGACTATTATTCCGACGAAAAGATAGGTAAACCTACCGGCAACGACCTCCGTGAAGGCAAGATTACCCTCCCGCTGCTTCACGCACTTTCACACACCGGGCATCCGCAAACGGCAGAGATGCTGAAACTTATTGAAAAAGAAGAGCTGAACTCAGAGGAAATTTCCACCCTTATTCAGTTTGCCAAAGATATGCATGGCATAGACTATGCTTTCGCTACCATGCAGCGTATCGGAGATGAGGCTCGCCGTGAATTGCTTAATTATCCCGACTCGCCCAATCGTCAGGCTCTTGACGATATTCTCACCTACATCATTCACCGCGACATCTGATTTCTACTGAAACCTCAGGTTGCCTTGTTCCCCGCATCAGCCGTCTGCAACCGGTGCTGTGAACAAGCATTACCTCGCTTTGTCATAAAAAATGTAACGATTTTTTAATATAACCAAAGATTTGTTTTTATCTTTGTGTTCAAATATAACCCACTGTTCCTATAACACATGAGTTACAGCTTTTTAGACTTTCTGGGTCTGTTGGGTGCCGTAGGATTGTTCCTCTACGGCATGAAGGTGATGAGTGAAGGGCTGCAGAAAGCCGCCGGAGATCGTCTGCGCAACATTCTGTCAGCCATGACAAGAAACCGCTTTACCGGCACACTCACCGGTTTTCTTATCACCGCCCTTATCCAAAGCTCTTCCGCAAGTACCGTTATGGTGGTGAGCTTCGTGAATGCCGGACTGATGTCTCTCGCCCAGTCTATGGCTGTTATCATTGGTGCGAATGTCGGAACCAAGTTCACTGCCTGGATTATCGCACTGTTAGGATTAAAAGTCAATATTTCCGCATTTGTATTACCTCTCATCGGATTGGCAATTCCGCTC
>CAMWYV010000018.1 GCA_947178565.1 uncultured Porphyromonadaceae bacterium
GTTTCCATTCCTCAATAGCTTTTTTTAGTTCCGCTTTTGTCATACTTTAGAAAGACTCTTTTAACTTTTCAGAGATGAAAAGGTCGTGATAATGATTAATAGTTTTGAGTAGTTCCGGGGTAACATTCGGATCGAAGCTCATACGATATTGCAGCCACTTGCTGAAAGCCATAAACACCTCTATAATATCAACCACAGAAGTTTTTTTGTCGAGGCGTTCAACAGTAGCGGCAAACTTCACAAGTTTGTCAGCGCTGGCGGCTGTTTTCTCCGGGCTGGGGTCATTTGCCAAATCCTCCAGTAACACGTTAATACTGTTAAGAATTTTATTAACCAGTTCCGGTCTCGTAATATTGGCGGCAGCTCGTGCCGTCTCCCAGCCACCCTCTGCAACCCATTTTGTTACAGTCTGAGCAGAAACCCCGACTTTTTCAGCAATAGACTTCTGTGGCTCCCCCTGCATATAAAGGAGGCGCGCGTGTTCGCGTTGCTGTTCGCGTTCTTTTTTTGTTTTAGTTGCCATTCATAATCAACAGAGAATTTAAGTTAACACCCCCACTGCGGGGGCGTTTTCAATGCAAAGTTGGAGTGAAATAATATAATTATTAAAAAGTATTATCAACATGATAATACTTTTTGTGACAGTAAAATAATGCTATCAACTTTGCAACACTTACCGACTTAAAAGACATCGCGGAGTAGAGCAGCCGGTAGCTCGTTGGGCTCATTTCCCAAAGGTCGCAGGTTCGAGTCCTGCCTCCGCCACAACAATCAGGTATTATGTAAGAAAGATTGAATAACCGCCCCGGGCACAGGGGACACACGCGCCACCTCCGGACTAAGCCCCTAAGTGCCCCGGGCATTTTGTAAAATGAGACAATGAAAGAAGTAATAATCTCAACTGAGGCAGTCAACAGTTATGGCACGCGCGTGCTGACTTCCGGCATTGACCTGGAGCAGTTCAAGCGCAACCCTGTTTTGCTGTGGATGCACCGCAGGGCTTTTGATGGTGAGTCAATGCCTATCGGCAAGATTGATAACCTCAGAGTTGAAGAGGGGAAGTTGATAGGTACACCGGTGTTTGACCAGAACGATGAATTTGCCCGGAAGATAGAGAGCAAATGGGAAAGCGGTTTTTTGCGTATGGCTTCGGCAGCTCTGGAGCCTATCGAGGTAAACCCCGACCCGGCTTTAGCATTGGAGGGGCAGACACGCGCAACGGTTACACGGTGCAAACTTATCGAGGTCAGCATTGTGGATATTGGCGGCAATGATGAAGCCCTACAACTTTGTGGCGCTGACGGCAAACAGTTGAAGCTCGCAGCCGGTGAGGACGCCCCGGTACTTCCACTTCTGAAACTTAATGAACCCGAACCCACGCCGGAGAATGAACCCGGCGAGGGGGAGGAAATCAATAACAATAACAAACAATTAAAAACAGCGATGAACAAAGACCAGTTAATCCTCTTAGGACTTCCCGAGGATGCCAGCGATGAGCAGGCAACCGCCGCGCTCCAGCTGATGAAAACCAAGGCGGACAGCGCCGAGACTTTGCAACTTGCGGCAGTAACCCAGTGCGTGGATCAAGCTATTGCCGACAAAAAGATTTTGGCGGCTCAGCGCGACCACTACATTAACCTTGGCAAAGCAGCAGGCGCGGAGATGCTTGCGGACACATTTAAGGCAATGCCAATACAGAGGAAGCCTACCGACGTTTTGAACCTATCACAGCAGAGCGCTCCCGGCGCCGGCTCCCAGCCTAAGGCATACGCCAAGTTGAGCGATGTGCCGCAGAGTGAGCTCATAGCACTGCGCAAAGACCAGCCCGCAGAATATATGCGCCTGTATAAAGAAGAGTACGGCGTTGACTGCCCGCCCCTCAGCGAATAAGTGCGAGGCGCACACCCAAAATAATCATTAAATAACATAAATAAAGCAATGAAATCGAAAAGCAATTTTTTTAAGAAGCTGCTCGGCATAGTCGGTTGCATGATTATGGCCGTAGCGTTCAATGCCGCCGCCGGCGCAACCTGTGCCGTGGCAATCGGCTGCGCTCCCGAAGCCGGAGCAATCGCCGGCAATGTTCTGGCACTTGCTTTAGGCAAGGCAGCCCCTGCGGGTTCGCTCCGCGCCGGTGTCCTCACAGAGATTTGGACCGGTGAGCAGATCAAACAGTTCCGCACTGCCCTGGAGTCGTGGGGCTGGCTTGCAAGGATCCGTAGTTACAACCAGTATGTAAACAACGACGTAATCCACTTTGTCGAGATTGGCGGCGACCCCAAGGTGCTTGTAAATAACACTACCTACCCGATCCCTGTTACAGCACTGGAGGATGCGGACAAACCCGTAAGTCTTGACAAGTTCACCACTGAGGCAACCCCCGTAACAACTGATGAGCTTCACGCTATCAGTTACGACAAAATGGCAAGCGTTCAGGAGCGCCACCGCGATGTATTGGTGGAGAGTTTCGGACAGCGCGCAATACACGCCATTGCTCCGGATGAAAATAAAAAGGGCGTGCCTGTGCTCTATACAACCGGTGAAGTAGCAGACGGTCGCAAGCTCATGACTTCAACCGACCTTTTGGCTCTGAAAAGAAGTTTTGATAAAATGGGAATTCCCAAGACGGACCGCGTGCTGGTACTCTGTGCCGACCATGTGAACGACTTGCTCCAGACAGAACAGCGCTTCAAAGACCACTACAACATTAACCAGACCGAGGGCAAAATCGGTCGCCTGTATGGTTTTGACATTTATGAGTATGACGGAACACCCTATTACAATGCAGACGGCAAAAAACTTGCATGGGGTGCAGTTCCCGGAGCAACCGATATGCAGAGCTCCGTTGCGTTCTATGCCGGCAGAATGATGAAAGCCTCAGGCTCTACACAATTCTACTGGAGCAAGGCAGAGAACGATCCTATTAACCACCGCACCCTCGTGAACTTTGATCAGTACGGTATTTGTCTGCCTTTGTCCGAGGCCAACTGTCGTGCGGCAATAGTCAGCGCCAAAGTGTAACACTCTATGGCTATACTGAAACGAGGAAGCAGAGGCGCGGAGGTCAAAGCCCTGCAACAGCGGTTAAACCTCATGCCTGACGGCATTTTCGGACCGTTGACCGAGGAAGCCGTCAAAGAGTTTCAGAAGCGTAAGGGGTTAACAGCTGACGGCATAGCCGGGGCGCAGACACTTGCAGCTATGGGCGCGATACCCGGAAAGCGCAAGGTCGATGAAATCATCCTACACTATACGGCAACGCCTGAGGGTGAGGAGTTTTCAAACGCCCAGATAAAAGCAAGCCATTTGGCGCGCGGCTTTTCTGATATAGGCTATCACTATGTTATCGGACTTAACGGGGAAATTCGCCCCGGGCGGTCCGAGGCAGTGGCTGGAGCTCATTGCACCGGACATAATACGCGGTCAATCGGTGTGTGTTACGTTGGCGGATGTCCGCCACGTAAGACCCCGAATTGGCAAAATATCGGAAAGGACACACGCACGGCAGCCCAGGAGGCTACGCTTGTAAAGCTGGTTAAAGAACTGCTAAAGCGTTACCCCGGCGCTACTGTTCACGGTCATAATGAGTTTGCAAATAAGCCGTGCCCCGGCTTCGATGTAAAAAAATGGCTCACAAAGGTGGGCATTAAACAGTAACAGCATGAATGAGCGGCGAAATAACAACAATCATAGTATCGGCGCTTGTTGCGGCGGTATCTGGTCCCGTTGGGGCATGGGTTGGCCGCAAACTGGAGCGCGCTAAATATCGCATTGAACTGGAGACCCTGAGGGCTGAAATGAATAAAAAGCTCGCGGAGGTTAAAAGCAATGAACTGGAAAACGTGCGAAAGGCTGCGGACATACTTATGGAGAGTATTGTGCCGCCGCTCAAAGCCGAAATAACAACTTTACGTAATGATGTGCAAAGGCTCAACACTGTACTTGAACGCATTTGGAGCTGTCGTCATATTGATAGTTGCCCTGTCAAATTCGAGTTGCTGCTCTCACCGAAAGGTCGTGGAGCACACCAGAGAGGAAACGGTGGAGCATGTGACGATGAGCACCAAAGGATGCGAGGTGCACACCCAACACCAAGAGGCGACCCTGACGAGGGAGACCCGCAACCGGGGGACGACTGTAACGGAGATTGAGGTCTATGACACTGAAAAGCAGCCAGACCCGGCAACCGGACAAAGACCGTTAAAGGCCAAGATCAGGCAGACACATGGCGAGGAACACCTCAGTAATGAGACGGCGGATTTTACCGCTGAGGATAAGACCGAAACAGCCACCGAGTCAGTGCAGACCATTGACGGCGGCACGCTTGCCGAAGTAACAGTCACAGCGACCAAAGCCCCGAGCTTATGGGAGCGACTTAAACAGGGCGCGGCATGGGCTGTGGCAATAATGATCCTGACGGCCGCCGTGTGGATAATTTATAAATTCAAAAAACGTAAAACGACATGAGCAACGAAACTAAAGAGACAATCCCAACCCCCACTGAGGAGGAATTAAAGGCTACGGGCCCGGTTGCCCATAGCCCGGAGGAGGCTAAAGAAATGCTTGCTAAAGAAAAGGCAAAAAAGCAAAAGCCCAAAGCCAAGCCCGACAATGAAGCCGGCGCGCTCCATGCGGTAGGCCGTGCAGCGTGCAAACGTCATGGACTCCCGGTCGTATGGGTAACAGCCGACGGCCAGTGTTTCAAGCAGGAGAATGACGCCCGCAACCACGGCAAAAGTCTGGGACTTTCAGCAGAACCCTTAAAAGTAGAAGCGTAATGGCAACAAGTTTGAATATTCAGCGACAGAACGGCAATGTCCCCAAAGCTCTGCCCGGTGAAGACCATATAACCGGTTTTTTGGTCTATCTTCCGGCTGCTGATATTCCGGCAGCTTTTAAGACCGAGCACGTGCAGCCGCTTAGCACCATTGACGCGGCAGAGGCGGCAGGCATTAAGGAGGATGCAGCGAGCTGGGGTGTGCGTATGCTTCATTATCAGCTCAGCGAGATTTACCGCATAAACCCGGCTGTCAGCCTGTATGTGGCAATTTTCGAGAAGCCGCAGGGTGCCTCTCAGACATTCTCGGAAATCAAAACCGTGCAGAACTTTGCCGCCGGTCGTATTCGTCAGATCGGTGTATGGTGTGGCGACCGCGCTCTGAGCGGTGACGACCTCACAGCCCTGCAAGGTGTGGCGGACGCACTGGCCGAGGAGGAGGCGGAACTTTCAATCGTGTACGCTCCGAAAGTGGCTGCCCTCAGCACTATGCCGGTTAATCTTGCCGGAGAGAATAAAAGCCGTGTCAGCGTGGTAATAGGACAGGCAGGAAGCGGTAAAGGAGCAGAACTGTTTAACGACAATACCAATGCCGAAAAAGCCAGCGTCAGCGGTCTGGGTGTTGTCATGGGCTTACTCAGCAGCGCAAAGGTTCACCAGTGTATTGCGTGGATCAAAGAGTTCCCCACCGGTGTAAGTCTTCCGGCGTTCGGTGACGGCACACTGTTGCGCGATGTGGATAAGGCATTGCTCGAGACACTTGACACCGCGCGTTATCTGTTCTTTGTCACTCATACCGGGCAAGCCGGCAGCTATATGAACGACAGCCACACAATGGACTCCGCCATTAGCGACTATGCAGCTATTGAGAGCGTGCGAACAATGGACAAAGCTGTGCGAGGCATACGCACATACGTAAAGCCGGAACTGGGCGGCAACGTATATGTGGACGCTTCCACCGGACAGTTGGCAAGCTATACCGTGGCGCATTTGGAAACTGTGGCAAACCAAGCCCTCGAGGCTATGGAACGAGCCGGGGAACTTAGCGGCTACAAAGTCGAGATTGACCCGGCGCAGGATGTCGCAAGTACCAGCCTGGTAGAGTTCGTAATCAAGAATGTTGCAGTCCCGGTTATGCGACATATAAGAATTAAAATCGGGTTCGCAAAATCCGTATAACCTAAATACAAAAGGCAAAAGCAATGGACGTAAGTATTAAAAACGGCGTGCCTATGGTTAACGGCATGTTAGTTGTGTGGGCTGATATAGTCGTACTTGTCGGCGGTGTGCCTGTTACAGGCATTACCGGTGTGGAGTATGGCGACGAGCAGGAAATCGTTAACAAGTGGGGCGCGGGTCGTCACCCGGTGGGACGTGCAAAAGGACGTATAACCCCCTCCGCTAAAATAACCCTCTACCACGAGGAAGTTGTGGCGCTTCAATCCCAGAGCGTTAACGGCAGACTGCAAGACCTCCCGCCCATTGAAATACAGGTAAGTTATTTGCCTGAAAATGGGGTTGTGGTAACTGACAAGATCCGCAACTGCCATATTTCAAGCAATACGCGCAAGTGGAAAGAGGGAGACACCGGCCAGGAGGTAGAACTTCCGCTCGTTCCCTCAAATATCGAATGGGGCAAAACTGCATAATCCCCAATTCGTACCCTTTTAAGGCCGTTAAGGGTTGACCCCCTTAACGGTCACTAATAATCAAACTTAAACAGTAATTAAAAACCATTTAATCCCCGATTAAACAGCATGGAAAAGGTTAACAACACCCCTAAAGTATTTAACGGCGACCTGACAGAAGCACAGGTCAAGGCGTTCAAGACCCAGCACCGCAAGAGCTTCGCGGTTGAAATCCAGGACGGCAACGAGGTTCATATCGGCTATTTCAAGCGCCCTACTCTGGAGACTCTGAAAGCTATAACCAAGGTTGCAAAGAGTGATGAAGTGGAAGCCGGTAAAGTGATGTTCGACAACTGCTGGCTGGGCGGAAGTCAGGAACTGCGCACCGATGCGCTGCTCTTCATGGCGGTTCAAAAGAAGTTGGGTGAAGTGCTCAACGGCTTCCAGGGTCTAATAAAAAACTTGTAGAGGCGCACACATTGGCGGAGTCTGACGAGGAGGACGGCTTCGCCAAGGGGTGCGCCCTGATCCGCGCTAATCTGCATGTCGATATTGATAAAATAGAGACCGAGGAGGAATGGGCACAACTCTATTGCAAGGCTGTATGGCTGGAGCGTTGGAGAAACCGAAATCGGGCGGAACTTATCGCGTCACTATTTGGCGAGGGTAAGAGTTAACCCCACATTGAGGAGTCGCCGGGATTGTTAGATGAACCATTACCTCGACCCTTAACCATAACACGGAAAAAACCGACTACCATTAAAACAATGGAAATCATAACTAACAAAGCGCCCAACTTTGCAATAAGTGAAAAGATGAAGTCGAACATAATAAACCGTGTTAATTGTAAAACACCACAAATATAATAAAAATCACCGATATGGCAAGCGTTTTTGACTATATTTTTAATATAGGCGGCAACTTTACCAACACGATAAACGGCATGACGGATGCGACAGGCCGCTTTAGCGGTCAAGTTGAAGGAGCACGGGACAGAATGACCGGGCTTGCTTCCGTATTGGGTAGTTTTGATTATGCTAAAAATATAGCCCAGAGCATAGCAGACGGATTTAACCAGCTCAGTAATGCCGGTATAACACTTGATAGCCAGATGCACGACCTCAGCGCGGTTGCCGGTGTTACTGGTGACGAGTTGAAACAAATTGAGACATTTGCCCGGCAGAGTGCAAAGGCTTTCGGAACTGATGCCAGTGTGGCGGTGGAGGGTTATAAATTGCTTCTCTCACAACTTAGCCCGGAACTGGGTAAATATCCGGAAGCCCTCAGCGCAATGGGCGACTGCATACAGACAACCAGCAAGCTGATGGGTGGTGACGGTGTAGCGGCTGCACAGGTTCTGACTACAGCGATGAACCAGTACGGCGTAAGTATGGAGGATCCAATTGCCGCCAGTGCTGAAATGGCACGTATGATGAACGTAATGGCGGCAGCCGGTCAGGCAGGATCCGCAGAGCTTCCATCTATAAGCGCGGCACTCCAGCAATGCGGTATGGCGGCCAAAGCGGCTAACGTTAGCTTTGAGGAGACAAACGCCGCAATCCAGGTACTTGACAAAGCAGGTAAAAAAGCAAGTGAGGGCGGTGTTGCCCTCCGCAACGTGTTGGGTCAGCTCAGCAAAGGGCGCTTTGTCGAGAAGCAGGCACGTGAGGAACTTGAAAAGGCGGGCATTGACGTTGTGGCATTAGGTGACAATTCCAAGAGCCTTAAAGAGCGTTTGGAAATGCTCAAACCGATGCTCAACGACTCCGCGCTGCTGTCTAAATTTTTCGGTGTTGAGAACGCCAACGCCGCGCGTGCTCTTATACAAGGCACGGACGCCTTGCAAGGTTTTACAGACGCAGTGACAGGCACCAACAGCGCCACCGAGCAGGCGGCTATTGTAATGGATAGTTACGCCGAACGTCAGGCGCGAGTAAACCAACAATTTGAGGACTTCAAAATTACTATATTCCAAGCCACCGGCGATTTTTCGTTATGGTGTGGTGTAGTGACTTCGGCACTTGTGCCAATAGCACAACTTGCCCCACTTATTACAGCAGTGTGGAAAGGGATGCTCTTAGTAAAAGGGCTGAAATGGGCAAGTATGTGGACCTTAATTCAACGCGGTATATATGTAGCCCAGGTGCAAATGGCATTTATGAACCGGGAACTCGTAACCGGTCAATTTGCGTCCAATGGTTTTTTGATAAATATAACCCGCGCCACACTAGCAGTGCTTCGCTTCGCCACCGTTGGAATATTCAACGCACTCAAAGGGCTTGGCGCGCTGGTTCTATCATTCGTTACAGGCGGCACAGCTTCCGCCACATTCTCCGGAATTGCCTCAACAGCCTTTGGCGCGTTTGCTACGACCGCGACAACAGCGTGTCGCGCTGTTGGGGTTGCAATTATGAACATTCCAATAATTGGCTTGGTCGCCGCAGGCATTGCAGGTCTAATAGCACTCGGTACATACTTCTGGAACACGTCGGCAAAATTCCGCGCGGTACTCAAAGGCACATGGGCGGCGTTCAAGGCTTGTTTTACCGGTATCGGCGAACTTGCTAAAAACACGTTCGGAGCAATCGGCGACCTCATTAAAGCGGCGTTTAGTTTATCCCCCTCCGGAATAGACGCAGCCCTGAAAAAATTAAAAGCCGGTTTCAGTGATTACGGAAAACAGGTGGGACAGGCATTTAATGAGGCTTACGATGCTGAAATGGCGGAGTCCTCCAAAAAAGATCCTAAAAAGAACCCTAACGGGAAAAAGCCCGACCCCAACGCCAGCAGCGCGGCTGTTCCGGAGGTTACGGTTCCGGAAGTCAACCCAACCGGCAACACTCTGAGCGGTGCAAGCGGAACAAGCGGCAAAGGATCCGGCAGTGACGGAGGCAGCAAAATAAGAAACATAACAATAAATATTGATAAACTTGTCGAGCGCTTCGAGATACACAGCACGACCATGGGCGAAAGCACCGAAAAGGTTAAGGCTGTTATTTTGGAGACCCTTATGGGAGCGCTTAACGACACACAATTAGCAATGTCATGAGCCTAATTCCACAACCGAGCTTAGGAGGTAAAAAATTACCGGTAAGCATAGATCTTGCAGCTATGAGCTGGGGGCAGCACATGGCAAAGAAACTTATCCGCTTCAAGGAATTGGGCGGAAATCCTGAACGTGACGGTATAACCGTGCACGAGATTGGGCAGCCTATCACCGACCCGGAATACTGGGAGGGGCGCTGGGTGCTCTGCAAACTCCGTTTGGAGCGTGAAAACGGCGAGGGTCTGACTTTCGTCGATGCAGTAGCAGCAGCCAGCCGGGAGCACAGGATTGTAAGCACCGCTCTGACCGGCAGAGACGGCACAGTGAAAGAGTACATAAACGCCGGCGATTGGGCTGTCAATATCGTGTTGGGCTTGCAGTGCGTTGAAAACGGAGAAATAGCCGATAAATGGCCCGACAATGAACTGCGACAATTACGCAAGCTATTGGAAGCAAATGAGGCTTTGAGGGTTCACAGCGAATTTTTAGACGCTTTGAATATCGGGCGGCTTGTCATACGAAGCTATTCACTTAGTCAAATGACAGAAGCGAATTATCAGGCAGTTGAAATTAGTGCGGTCAGCGATGAAGATTACGAGATATTCAGCAACGATTATGAGCAACCGAAAAAATAACAACAGCGATGAAAGGCATGGTAATTGACAGTATCAC
>CAMWYV010000019.1 GCA_947178565.1 uncultured Porphyromonadaceae bacterium
CAAACGGCTACCCCGTCAGCAAGATTGAAATCTCATCTTTCACCGAGGTAGAGAAAATAAATGTCGGCATGAATCCCGGCGCTATGGCTACCGTCGGCAGCAACGTGTTTGTCGTGGTTCGTGGTGACTACGGCACCACTACCCCTTCGCTCCTCAAGCGCATCAAGAGTGACGGATCGGTTGAAAGCATCGCTCCGGCTACATATATCAGCCCCGCGGCATCATCGATTGTATATGTAAACGCTCCATGGGGTCAACCCGTCACCACCGTATATGCCTACTCGCCTACAACCGGTAAAACAGGCTCAATCACCATCGACCCCATAGCTTTTCCTGCCGCCATCGCCATCGACCCATATACAGGGCTTCTGATTATCACCGGCTACAACCTCAAAAACGGCTCACCCGACTATATGGCAGACGGTTTCGCCAATATGTATGATGCCAACGGCGTGTTTATAAAGAGTTATCCGACAGGACTCAATCCGTGCGCTATCACAATCAACACCCTTCTGCAATGATAAGCCACAAAACGCTTATCGGCTTCACAGCCATGGTTATGCTGCTCCTCCCGTGCGGCTGCACCGGAGGAGCGGATAGAGGTGACACCACTGGTGGAGACACCGTTCAACTGAGATATGCCGAAGAGATTGAGCTGGTGAAACATGACGGATTTACCGTGGCTACCGTCCGCAACCCGTGGGATACAACCGCCGTGCTTGCCCGATACATCCTCGCACCCGACTCCACTCCCGCCGGGCGCCTGCCACAAGGCACTGTTATCAGAGTGCCGTTAAAAAAATCATTGGTGTATTCATCCGTTCATATCGGGCTTATCGATGAACTCGGAGCCGACACCGCGATAGCCGGAGTTTGCGATGCCCGCTTTATTAACCTCTCAAAAATAAAGAACAGGCTTTCAGACCATTCCATAGCCGACTGCGGCAACAGCATGAATCCCGATATCGAAAAAATAATCCACCTTTCGCCGGATGCCATTCTCCTATCCCCATATGAAAACAGTTCTGTAAACGCCAGACTTGAAGCGCTCGGAATACCTATCGTGCAATGTGCCGACTATATGGAGAGCACCCCACTTGCACGGGCCGAGTGGATGAAGTTTTTCGGCATACTATATGGCGGTGAATCTACCGCCGATTCACTCTTTGCAGAAACGGAGAAAGAATATCTGTCACTGAAAAGCAGAGTAGCCGACACCGAATTCCATCCCGTCGTGATATTTGACACACCTTATGGCTCCCAATGGTTTATGCCGGGAGAATCATCTACAACAGCCACCTATATCCGCGATGCGGGAGGCAAAAATCCCTTTGACTCATACAAGATTTCCGGAAGTGTACCCTTATCAGCCGAGCAAGTGCTGATGCAGGCGAAAAACGCAGACTACTGGCTGGTGAGATACGCATCTTCAGAACCCCTTTCACTCAAAAGCCATCTGGCATCCAATAAAATCTACTCACAGTTTGACGCCGCTGTCAACAAAAATATTTTCGCCTGCAACACCATAGAGAATCCGTTATTTGACGAAACCCCGTTTCATCCGCAATGGTTTCTTGCCGAACTGATTTCCATAATTCACCCCGAACTCGGCATCGGGTCGCAAAGACAATACTTTAAACGGCTTTGAAATTCATTATCCTCATACTCGCGGTCATTTTACTGACGATAGCCAACCTCTTTATCGGCAGCGTCAGCATTCCCCCCTCAGAGGTTATGAACATACTGGGCGGTGACTCGGCATCTGCTCCCGCATACGAATTCATCATCCTGCACAGCCGCCTGCCACAGGCGATTACCGCCATTATCGCCGGAGCCGGGCTGGCAGCATCCGGACTGCTGTTGCAAACAGCCTTTCACAATCCGCTTGCTTCACCCTCGCTGCTCGGCATCTCATCAGGAGCAAGCCTCGGAGTGGCTATCGTCACCCTCATCACCGGAGGAACGGTAGTTGCCGCAGGAATCTCTGCCGGAGGATATATAGCGATAATGGTAGCAGCATTTGCAGGAAGCCTCGGAGTGATGGTATTGCTGCTGCTCCTGTCCTCTTGGCTGAGAAACGACCTCCTGCTCCTGATTACCGGAGTATTGCTCGGCTATCTCGTTTCCTCAGTCATCACTCTACTGAATTATCAGGCTACCGCTGATGGAATACAAAGCTATGTGATGTGGGGAATGGGCACTTTCGGAGCAGTGCCCCCAAACCATCTCGCGCTCTTCGGAGCCGTTACCGCAGCCGGACTCATGATAGCAGTCATGCTTGTCAAACCCCTAAATATCATACAGCTAGGCAGTTCATACGCCAGAAACCTCGGGGTAAACCTCACCGCTATGCGTAATATGCTCCTAATCAGCACCGGCATACTCACCGCTACTGTAACCGCCTACTGCGGACCGGTATCATTCATCGGGCTAGCAGTACCCCACATCACCAGACTTATTTTTCCGACAGGAGACCACCGGATACTCATGCCCGCCACAATACTAACCGGTTGCGCGACAGCACTGCTATGCAATATACTCTGCGTCTTACCCTCTGCATCAGTGCTTCCACTCAACGCCGTCACCCCTCTCATCGGAGTACCGGTTATAATATTTGTGATTCTATCACGCAGAAAGTAATTGCAGAATCAAAAAAAAATGATTACCTTTGCGGTCGCTTTTTAGCATCCCCGTGTGATGGGAAATTAAGGAGCAACGAAATCACTTAATTTTTAGTAACACATTTAATTAACAAACGAATGAAAACATTCCAGCTCTCAGCAGAGCCCCGTACCGACCTCGGCAAGAAAGCCGCAAAGACACTCCGCAAGGAAAACAAAATTCCCGTAGTGCTCAACGGTGGTGAAATCATCACCCTCCCCTTCAGCGGCACTCTTCAGCCCGGCGAAAAGATTGTTGAAATCGCACCTGACAAAGGTCTTATCACAACCGATCTCGCTGTTACAAACGAGGCTGTGCGCAAGCTCATCTATACCCCCGACATCTTCGCTATCGAGCTTGATGTAAACGGCAAAAAACGTATGGCTGTCCTCAAAGACATCCAGTTCCACCCCGTTAAGGACACAATCCTCCACATCGACCTCCTCGAAGTCAACGAAAAGAAACCCGTTGTTATCGAAGTTCCCGTACAGCTTGAGGGTCACGCCGAAGGTGTTAAAGCCGGTGGTAAGCTCACTCTCAGCATGAAGAAAATCAAAGTTAAAGCTCCCTACACCAATATTCCCGAGCGCGTTGTCATCAACGTTGACCACCTCGGTCTCGGCAAAACTCTCCAGATCGGCGAGCTCCACTTTGACGGTCTCGAACTCGTCAACGCCAAAAACGCCGTCGTTTGCGCCGTTCAGCTCACACGTGCCGCACGTGGTGCCGCTGCCGCAGCTGCCGCAGGCAAGTAATCCCGTAATTTCACCCTATGAAATACCTTATTGTTGGGCTGGGCAACATTGGCGAAGAATACGCCGGTACCCGCCACAACATCGGATTCATGATATTGGATGCCTTTGCAAAGGCATCCAATATTTCTTTTTCCACCGACCGCTACGGCGATGTGGCGCACATGAGGCTCAAAAACAAGCAGCTCACACTGCTCAAACCCTCAACCTATATGAATCTCAGCGGCAATGCGGTGCGCTATTGGAAAGAGAAAGAGAATATCGATGTTGACCATATACTTGTGCTTGTCGATGACCTCGCGTTGCCCTTCGGTGCGATCCGGATCAAAGGCAGCGGAAGCGATGCCGGTCATAACGGACTTAAAAACATCGCGGCGATGCTCGGCACCCAGGCATACCCACGGCTCAGATTCGGAATTGGCAACGACTATCCCAAGGGTGCGCAGATCGACTATGTTCTCGGCAGATTCACCCCGGAGCAGCAGCAAGAACTGCCCGCACGCATAGAAGTGGCTTGCGAAGCGATCAAAGCATTCTGCCTCAGCGGTCTCTCATTCGCCATGTGCAACTTCAACAACAAATAATCCGACACCCCTATGGCAAAAAGTGAAGAACGCATAGACAAATGGATGTGGGCTACCAGAATATTCAAAACCCGTACCATATCCACCGAGGCATGCAAAAAAGGCAGAGTGAGTGTTGGCGGCGTCACCGTCAAGCCATCACGCACAATCAAGCCCGGCGATGTCATTGAAGTGAGGAAACCGCCGGTCACCTACTCGTTCCGCGTGATTGCACTTACAGAAAACCGCCTCGGCGCAAAGCTCGTGCCGGAATATATGGAAAATATCACACCACAGAGCCAGCTTGACCTACTTGAAATAGTGAAAGTCAGCGGATTCATAGACCGCCGCAAGGGACTCGGCAGACCCACCAAGCGCGAGGGCAGAGAACTCACCAGATTCACCGAGCAGGCTACCGGCGACGGCTGGGACTTTGACTTCGATTTCGATGATGACGAGGATGACCTCACCGACGATTGATTGAACTGCCGATTACTCACCGGCTCATCACATATCATCACAATCCTTGACAAAAAATTTGCAATGAGAAAAGTGATGTATTAACTTTGCGTGTATAACCACAACATTATCCGGTGATATGAACAGCAAAAGTCTTGTATCCATTGATGACATCAGCAAAGATGAAATCCTGGAGCTAATCGAAAAAGCCAAATATTTCGAGGAGAATCCCAATCTGAAAGTGCTGGACGGCAAAGTTGTAGCAACATTGTTTTTTGAGCCCTCCACCCGCACGCGACTCAGTTTCGAGACCGCCGTAAACCGTCTCGGAGGCAGAGTTATCGGCTTCAGCGATGCCAGCACATCAAGCTCCGCAAAAGGAGAAACCCTCAAGGATACGATCAAAATGGTGAGCAACTACGCCGACCTGATTGTGATGCGTCACCATCTTGAAGGGGCGGCAAGATATGCGACCGAAGTCACCGATGTGCCGATTATCAACGCTGGTGATGGCTCGAATCAGCACCCGTCCCAGACAATGCTCGACCTCTACTCCATCAGCAAGACACAGGGCAAGCTGAACGACCTGACCATTACCATGGTCGGCGACCTGAAATATGGCAGAACCGTACACAGTCTTCTTATGGCGATGCGCTATTTCAATCCCACATTCAATTTTGTGGCTTGCGAAGAGCTTCAGATGCCTGCCGAATACAAGAACTTCTGCGACATCCACGGCATCAGATACAACGAGTACAAAGACTTCTCACCGGAAGTGATAAACAGCAGCGATATTCTCTATATGACCCGAGTGCAGAGAGAGCGCTTCACAGATATTATGGAATATGAGAAAGTAAAGAATCTCTATACACTGCGCAACTCGATGCTCGCCGATGCCAAACCCAATCTCCGGGTGCTTCATCCGCTACCCAGAATCAACGAAATAGATCAGGACGTGGATGACAATCCAAAGGCATACTATTTTGATCAGGCGAGAAACGGACTCTTTGCACGCCAGGCTATTATCTGCCGAGCACTCGGCATCGACCCCGAAAAGGAATAACAGACACCACAATGAACAACGACAAGAAAGAACTCGCGGTAGCCGCCCTTGAAAACGGCACAGTGATCGACCACATACCCAGTAAGGCACTATTCAAGGTTGTCAAACTTCTCGGACTTGAAAATGTCGATACCCATCTAACCATCGGCAACAATCTCCCAAGCAAGCGCATGGGCTCGAAAGGCATCATCAAGATTGCCGACGTAACCATTCCTGAAGATATCATCAACCGCATCGCCATAATCGCACCGGGAGCCAAAGTAAATATCATCCGTAATTTTGAAGTGGTGGATAAACGCCCAGTGGAACTTGCCGACACCCTTATAGGTGTGGTCAAATGCTCCAATCCCAAATGCATCACCAACAACGAGCCGATGCGCACCCGCTTTGAAGTAGTGGAGCGCGACAATGTGACTATCCGTTGCCACTATTGCGGAAAAACAGTCAACAGCAGCGACGCGCGGATATGCTGACCGACCGTGAGATATGGAAACCCGGCACAATGGTATATCCGGTGCCGGCGGTTCTAGTGACCTGCGGCAATGCAGAAAAATCAAACCTCATAACTATCGCATGGACAGGGACTATCTGCACCGATCCTGCACTGCTGTATATTTCAGTGCGTCCCGAGCGACACTCCTATGATATTATCAGGGAGTCGATGGAATTTACCGTAAACCTCACGACCAAGAAGATGGCACATGCCGTTGACTGGTGTGGAGTGAGAAGCGGCAGAGATTTTGACAAATGGGAGCAGACAGGACTCACTCCAAAGCCCGGAGTCAAGGTTGCCTGCCCGTATATCGATGAAAGCCCTCTCAGTATCGAATGCCGCGTAAGAGAAATAATGCACCTCGGCAGCCATGACATGATTATCGGCGAAGTGCTTGATGTTCTTGCCAAAAGCGAGCTGATAGATAAGACGACAGGCGCATTTGACCTCAGTGCGGCAGAACTCATCAATTATTCGCACGGACATTATTACGCGCAGGGGGCAGAGATAGGTCGCTTCGGCTGGAGCGTCAAGAAAAAAGGTTAGCCGGATAGGCATTAGTCGATTAGTCATTAGTCGGGTAGTCATTAGTCGGTTGGCAATCAGTCTGGTAGTCGGGAGGTATCAGTCATTAGCTGTTAGGCATCAGCTGGTTAGATTCAGCAGACAGGCTTTTCAGCGCATACGCCTTGAATAATCATATTTTTTGCGTAATTTTGCGCCTTAATCAAACACTTTAACCCCGCAGATAAATGGAAAAAGACAAGGTTATTTTTGATCTCATCGAGCGCGAGCATCAGCGCCAGAAAAAAGGCATCGAGCTTATCGCGTCAGAAAATTTTGTGAGCGACGATGTTATGAAGGCAATGGGTTCATGCCTCACAAACAAATATGCCGAAGGCTATCCCGGTCATCGCTACTATGGCGGCTGCGGAGTTGTTGATGAAGTGGAGCAGATTGCGATCGACAGAGTAAAAGAACTTTTCGGAGCGGAATATGCCAACGTGCAGCCTCACTCCGGCGCTCAGGCGAATATGGCTGTATTCATGTCAGTGCTAAAACCCGGCGACAAGTTCCTCGGGCTCAACCTCAGCCACGGTGGTCATCTCAGCCACGGAAGCCCCGTAAACTTCTCGGGACTCATGTTCCAGGCTCTCGACTATAATGTGAGCAAGGATACCGGTCTCGTTGACTATGACCAGATGGAGGAAGTAGCCCTCAGAGAGCGTCCTAAGCTAATTGTTGGCGGTGCCAGCGCATATTCACGCGAATGGGATTACAAGCGCATGCGTGAGATAGCCGACAAAATCGGCGCTATCCTTATGGTGGATATGGCTCATCCGGCGGGACTTATCGCTGCAGGGTTGCTTGACAATCCCCTCAAATACGCCCATATCGTAACATCCACCACCCACAAGACTCTCCGCGGACCTCGCGGCGGTCTGATTCTACTCGGTCAGGACTTTGAAAACCCCTTCGGAAAGACCAATAACAAAGGTGAACTCCGCAAGATGTCATCTTTACTTGACAGCGCAGTGTTCCCCGGAGTACAGGGCGGACCTCTCGAACACGTTATCGCAGCCAAGGCTGTTGCATTCGGCGAAGCTCTCAAGCCCGAATACAAGGAATATCAGATGCAGGTGCAGAAAAACGCCAAAGCCATGGCTGAAGCTCTCATCGCCAAAGGCTACAACATTGTGAGCGGCGGCACCGACAACCACTGCATTCTCGTTGACCTCCGCACCAAATTCCCCGAACTTACCGGTAAGGTGGCTGAAAAGGCACTCGTGGATGCAGATATTACCGCAAACAAAAACATGGTACCCTTCGACAGCCGCTCACCATTCCAGACCTCAGGCATACGCCTCGGCACTCCCGCCATCACTACACGTGGCGTGAAGGACGGCGAAATGGCTCAAATCGTCGATATGATTGACGAAGTGCTCACCGCACCGGACAATCAGGAAGTAATAGCCGATGTGCGCAAGCGCGTCAACAATATGATGGAAAACTATCCCATCTTCGCATACTGATATTATATGCTCGATTTCATAGTCTGGAACGCAAACCCCGATATCATCTCCGGTCCAATCACCGTGAGATGGTACGGGCTTATGTTTGCCGTCGGTTTTCTTCTCGGCTACAACATTCTCGGCAGAATATACCGCCATGAAGGTGCGCCGGAGAAGTGGCTCGGCATACTCTTGTTCTGGGTAGTCGGAGCAACAATCATAGGCGCGCGCCTCGGGCACGTATTCTTCTATGAATGGAGCTATTACAGCGCCCACCCGCTTGACATTGTCAAAGTGTGGGAGGGTGGACTCGCAAGTCATGGCGGCACGATCGGTATTATTATCGCGGTGATTCTCTACTCCATCTTCACTACAAAGAAGAATCCCATCTGGACGTTTGACAGACTGGTTATTCCTATCGCTCTGGTAGGCGGCATGATTCGCATAGGCAATCTCATGAATTCAGAAATTTTCGGTACCGCCACCGATTTGCCGTGGGGATTCATGTTTATCCGCTCACGCCAGTGGCACCATATGTATGAAGGGCTTGCGTGTCATCCCACTCAGCTCTATGAGGCACTATGCTACTTCGCTCTCTTCGCTCTGCTTATGTGGATGTATTGGAAAAAGAATGCCGAGGAACGTCCGGGACTTATTTTCGGAGTATTCTTCATCGGTATATTCCTCCCCCGCTTCCTGATAGAATTCATCAAGAACGATCAGGTTGATTTTGAAGCGACAATGACCTTGAATATGGGTCAGCTGCTGAGCATACCGTTTATTCTCGCCGGCGTGATTCTGATTATATGGGCTATGACACACCCGAAAATCAAAATCGACTTTCCAAACAGATTTGCCGACGAACCCACACCTACTAAAAAAAAGAAATGAAGCAAGGCGAAGGTGATATAATTTTTATCAGCGGCACTGACACAGACGCCGGCAAAAGCTACGCCACAGGTTGGCTTGCCTCACGGATTGCCGATGAAGGAAAGACCGTTGCCACAATGAAGTTCGTGCAGACCGGCAACAAAGGCTTCTCAGAAGATATAGCGGTGCACCGCAGCATTATGGGCATATCTTCACTTCCCGAAGACCTCTCGGGTCTGACCGCTCCGGAGATATACACTTACCCCGCATCCCCTTCTCTCGCCGCGAAAATAGACCGCCGACCGATTGATCTGCGCAAAATAGAAGCGGCAATGCGCACACTTGCCGCAAACTATGATGTGCTGCTCGTTGAAGGCGCCGGAGGGCTCATGGTGCCACTTGACTACGAGGGAACCCTGACTATAGATTTCCCGCTCGCCAACAATCTGCCGGTTGCTCTCGTAACCAACGGCAAGCTCGGCTCGATCAATCACACCATTCTCGCTCTTGAGGCGCTGAAGACCAGAGGCATGAACCTCCACTCTCTCCTATATAACACTCATTTTGACTATGACACCGTTATCGCGGAAGATTCACTGGAATATATGAAAATGTATGTTGAGAGACTCTTTCCGGGAACTCCGGTATTACTCGTTCCTTCTATCAAATGAACACGCGTACAGTCATCACCATACCGAAAGATCAGATAGCGCAGCTACCTATCGTTGCATATCCAGGCACAATATCAATAGTCACTACCCAGGAGCAGGCGGATGCAGCCCTCGAAATAATCCTCAAAAGTCCGATAGTAGGATTTGACACCGAAACAAAACCCGCTTTCAGAAAAGGACAGACCAACAATGTGGCGCTTATGCAGGTGAGCAA
>CAMWYV010000020.1 GCA_947178565.1 uncultured Porphyromonadaceae bacterium
GTAAATGACTGTCTGTTAATTATTTGAACCGGTCGCTCCGTTGAGATCGTGCATGGTGATGATGGTGGATAAAGTACTTTATTGTTGTGTGTTTTTTCAGGTGTGGCAATCCTCAAGCGATTCAGTGCCGTTTCACAGGCAGTATGATTCTATCGAAACTTACTTATAAAAAACGTGCGGGGCTGTGTTGCCCCGCACTCTTTATGTTGTTGGTCGGTTAATTATTTCGCAGCTTTTTTCGCGGCGGGCTTTTTAGCCGTTGCTTTCTTAGCCGGAGCTTTTGCAGCAGGCTTAGCCGGTGTCTCTGGTTTTTCACGTAGCGCGTGTTCCTCGTTGTAGTGCTCGAGGTTCTTGCGCATGGATGTTACCTCTTTGTTGAGTGTCTCGATTTCTGTAGCCTGATTGCGGATAGTGGTGAGCAGCGAGTTAAGCTCTTCATTTTCAATGGAGAGGGGATATTGCTCTTCAACGCGCACAATGAAGTCGGCGAGGACATTCATGTAGTTTGTAAACGCCTGGAAAGGTGTTTCATAGGGGCTGAAGTGAGAGTGGACAGCTCCATCATTCATGTGCTTGGTAGCCATATAGAAGAAGTGGTCGGATCCCTGAAGATAGTACCAGTCCTGCTTGAGGCGACGGTCATCACATAGTCTCACACGCTCAGCTACAGAATATAGTTTGTTGAATGCTTCATTCTGGAGCTTGTTGCCAAGCCATGCGGATGTGTCTCTTGCCTCGTCCGCCCAAGAAATGGGGTGAAGAATCGATAACTCTCCAACGGGTTTGAGTTTGCTGACAGCCTCACTCGGAGTCCAGAAGTCAATACCGCGCTCTTTTGCAAAACGTGGCAGGGCTTCAAGGAACTGGAAGATGCCGGTGTCGCGGTTCTGCATCTCGCCGAATGTTTCAAGATTCATGAAGAGGTTGATAATCTGCTCGTCAGCGGGAGTGTTTGCAATCCAGTCGATGTATTTGTCGGCAGTGAGTGGATATGCATCCCATTCGGGGTTGCTGAAACGGAAAGAGATATCATCGCTCAGTTTCGAGTTCTTGAGAAGGAGCTTGAGTTTGGGTGCGCTTGCGGCTGAGTAAACATAGTTTGGCGATTTCCATCCAAGGATGTGCTTAGCCCCTTCGGTAATCACTCCTTTGTATCCCATTTCGAGAATCTGAGGTGCGAGCTCGTCGCAGTAAATCAGCTCAGTGTTGCGGAACACTTTTGGACGAACTCCGAAAAGTTCGAAAATCTTGTCGTCGTGAGCTTTTACCTGAGCGGCAAACTCTTCGGGGTCGGCAAGCGAAGAGAGGGAATGAGCGTATGTCTCTGCAAGGAACTCAACTTTGCCGGTGTCGGCGAGTTTTTTGAGGAGGTCAACAAATTCCGGCACATATTGCTCGCACTGCTCCAGCGCTGTGCCGGTGATAGAAAGCGCGCATCGGAACGCGCCTTTGCTTTCCTCAATCATTTTGAGAAGGCTCTCGGCGGCGGGAATATAGCTATGGTGTGCTATTCGTGTGAGAATATCATCGTTGGCAAAGTCATCATAATAGTAGTGATCATTGCCGATGTCGAAAAAGCGGTATCTTTTGAGCCTGAACGGCTGATGAATCTGAAAATAAAAACAAATTGCTTTCATGATGTCAATCGTATTTGATTTTAATGTTTGACTTCGTTTTCTTTAAGGTTAATGAAATTATCTGCCGAGCACCTTATTATATATATCAATCACTTTAGCTCCGGCTTTGTCCCATGTGATTCGGTTCACCTCGTCGAGACCGTCCTCTCTGAGCTGATTATACATAGCGGGATATGTGATTATAGAGTTGATGGCATCTGCCATGGCATCAATATCCCAGTAGTCGGTCTTTATGACATTGTCAAGGATTTCAGCGCATCCGCTCTGCTTGGAGATGATCGAAGGCACTCCGATCTGCATCGCTTCAAGTGGTGATATACCGAAAGGCTCTGAAACAGAAGGCATAACATATACATCGCTTGCCTTGAGCATTTCATATACCTGTTTTCCTTTCTGGAATCCGGGGAAGTGGAACCGGTCGGCAATTCCTCTTTCTGCGGCGAGAAGAATCATCTTGTCCATCATATCTCCGCTACCAGCCATGACGAAGCGAACATTGTGGTTGTTTTTGAGCACCTTGGCAGCAGCTTCCACAAAGTATTCGGGTCCTTTCTGCATAGTGATTCGCCCGAGGAATGTGACTACTTTCTCTTTTGGCTTTGAAACGGTCAAATTGAGCATTTCTTCGCTCAATGGTGTTACCGCATTGTGAACGGTGGTTACTTTCGCGGGGTCAATACCGTATTTTTCAATAACGGTCTGACGTGTGAGATTACTTACGGTTATGATATGGTCGGCATGGTTCATGCCGTCTTTCTCGATACCGAATACTGTTGGGTTGACATTGCCTCTGGAGCGGTCGAAGTCGGTCGCGTGCACGTGAATCACGAAAGGCTTGCCGGTAACCTGCTTGGCATGAATGCCGGCGGGGTATGTGAGCCAGTCATGTGAATGAATCACATCAAAATCAATAGTTCGTGCGATGACACCGGCGCAGATGGAATAGTTGTTGATTTCTTCCAGAAGGTTGTCGGGGTATCTGCCGGAGAACTCAAGACATCCAAGATCATTGGTGTGCATGTAGTTGAAGTCGGCGTAAATGTGGTCGCGCAGCCTGAAGTAGAGGTCGGGATTCATCACGTTTCCGATTCTCTGCTCCACATATTCGCGGCTGACATCGCGCCATGCGATAGGCACCTGCGATGCGCCGATAATATGTGCGAAACTTTTGTCCTCGTCTCCAAAGGGTTTGGGGATGACGAATGTTATGTCCATATCGCCACACTCCCACATTCCTTTAGTGAGTCCGTAACTGGCGGTACCGAGTCCGCCGAGGATATGCGGTGGGAACTCCCACCCAAACATTAGAGCTTTCATGGAGTGTGGAGATTACATGTTGAACTTTTTGAGAGTAGTGAGAGTGCGGAGGATTTCAGCAACATTGGTGATGTGGCTGATAGCACCTCTGCCGCTGAACGGCGGGTTGCCGTCATATAGCTGTGAGAGTGATCCGATACATCCGTTTGTCATTTCATCCTCATATCCGATGAGCATACGGTCAATGTAGCTGACGCCACTCATACCGAATACCCTCAGATATGCATCAGCGTAGAATCCGAACAGCCAGGGACGTGCGGGACCGTTGTGTAGAGCCATTTCGCGCTCTTCGGGAGAACCGAGATAGTGCGGGCGGTATCCGTAGCTTTTCGGTGAAAGGGTTCTGAGTCCTTTCGGTGTGAGTAGCTCACGGGTAACCACATCAAGCACTCCTTTGCGCTGACGGCGATCAAGGGGAGAATAGTCGAGCCCGATAGCCACTGCCATATTGGGACGTACAGACGGGTCGGCATAAGTGCCGTTCACGTAGTCGTAAAGGTAGCCGTAGTCGTTGAGGAACGCGTTGATGAATTCGGGTTTCATCTTTTCAGCTGTCTCCAGCCACTTAGCTCTCTCTGCATCGAGTTCCGGCATTCCTTCTGTGAGGTTTGCCGCCCACATGAGGGCGTTGTACCAGAGTGCGTTGAACTCAACGAGGTAGCCAGTGCGGGGAACGACAGGACGACCGTACATAGCCGCATTCATCCATGACACGGGAGATGTAGCTCCCATGGTAAACACCATACCGTTGTCTTCAACGCGGAGGTTGGGGTGACGGTTTTCAAGAATATAGGTGAGTATTTCGCGGATGAACGGCAGGTATTTTTCTTTTGTGTCATCGTTGCCATAGGCTTTGGCGTACTGCTGGAGCGCCCAAAGACACCATAGAGGAATATCCGGGAGGTCAATGCCCTGAATGCGCGGTGAGAGTTCACCGGTGTTCATGAAGTGAAGTAGTGCGGCACGACCTGATTCCATAATCGCTTCATAATCATCGCGGTGATTTATGGCTATAGTCGCGCCTGGAAGAGCCATGAAGGTGTTTCGTGCAAGTACCTTACCCCAAGGATAGCCCGAAATGAGGAATTCACCGTCTTTGTCTTTGAGATAGCACTGTTTCGCCGCATTCTTGAGGCAGTTGAAGAAGCTGGTGCGGCATGTGCGTGAAGCGATTTCCGACTCATACATCTTGGTGAGTGAGCGGGGTGCGATTTCGCTTACTCCGGCTGAGAATATGATCGATTCTCCTTTCTTAATGGGAATTTCAAATGTGCCGGGAACCCAGAGGTCTTCTGTGTAGGGGACACCTCTTTCCAGGTCCTTGAGGTATTCAAAGCCTTTGTACCAGTGGGGGTCGTATGTCCACTCGGGCTTGCGGCTGAACTGCATATATAGAGTAGGGTATCCGTCATATAGACATGCAGCAACTCCGTTGGGTATCTCCGGGCAGTTGGTGTTTAACGCGGTGTTTTCAACACACAGCTGATTTGCTTCGCGGAAAGCGAGCATCGGTTTGAAACGCAGGGTCGTGGCGCTATGGGCGTCAACGAGGGTGTAACGGATAAGGAGACGGTTTTCGTGAGAAATGAAAATTTTCTCCTTAGTGAGAATCACACCGCCAACCCTGTATGTGGTTCTGGGCACGCTCTCACAGTCAAACTCACGAATGTACTTGTGACCGGCAGGGCTGTAAACACCTCCGCTGTAGCGGTGAAGTCCGAGATTGAATGGGGCACCGTGTTGAATCACAGTCACGTCCATAGAGGACAGGAGCACATGTGATGAATTGCCCATCTCGGGAATCGGAATCACAAGAAGCCCGTGCTGCTTTCTGGTGTTACAGTCCACCACCGAAGTGCAATGATAAGCGCCGCTCTGATTAGTGCGGAGCATCTCCTTCATCAGGCTTTGCTCCAGATTAATCATGAGGTTTTTATCAAATTTCAGATAGCTCATGTTATATTAATGTTAAGGTATTATTTCTATGGTATCAGGGTAAATACAGTTTCGCACACGAATGTAAAGCAAATTCCGCGAATTTGCAAATAAAAATGAAAATAGGTGTTTTTTTAGCGGATTTCTTGCGTGTTTGTGAGTTGACGGGCTATCTGAATAAATTGCCACCACACCATAAAGACTGTCACCAGTGTGGCGAAGATGTCGCTGATAGGGAATGAAGCCCAAACTCCATCGAGTTGATAATGCTTGGGTAAAATTATCAGTAGAGGGATAAGGAAGATAACCTGCCGGGTGAGACTGAGGAAGATTGATTTGCCGGCTTTGCCAAGTGACTGAAAGAGAGTGGTGGACACCACTTGGAATCCGACTACCCAAAATGCACAAAGCGCAATAGAGAGCGCATGGGATGTGTGGGCTATGAGAGCGGTGTCGGTGGTGAAGGCACGTGCAATAAGTTGCGGGAAGCATAATCCGAAAATGCATCCGAGAGTGCAGATGGTCGATCCGGCAGCAACGGCAATCCAGTATGCTTTCTTTAATCTATGGTGTCGTCCGGCTCCATAGTTGTATCCGATGATAGGTTGGAGTCCTTGACAGATGCCGACTATCACCATTACAAGCAGAGATGTGTAGGTGGTGAAAATTCCGGCGGCGGCGACGGCGCTGTCGCTGCCGTAGTGCATGAGTTCGCGGTTGACCAGTATGTTTATGGCGCTCCCGGCGAGATTGACAAGGCTTGGGGCGGCACCGATACCGATTATGGCGATAATGACTTTTAATTGAAGCCGGTATGTGCCTTTCGTGAAGTGGAGCGAGCTTTCCCGGCGCGTAAAGTGGTATATGACATATATTGCCGATAGCCCCATGGCGATGTCGGTGGCTATTGCTGCACCTTTGATGCCCATGTCGAGAACGAATATGAAAATGGGGTCTAGAATAAGGTTTGCGCCGGCACCTATAAACATAGCGATCATAGCTTTTACCGGGTAGCCTGACGCTCGCATCACATTGTTGAAGCTGAACGCAACATTCATAATCAGCATTCCGGGTAAAATACATTGCATATAGTCTCGTGCGTATGGGAGAGATGCAGTGCTGGCACCGAATGCGGTGAGTATATCATCAAGGAAAATCGCGAAGAGGGAAATGTAGATAATTGCATTTATCAGCGTGAGCACGAATGCATTGCCGAGTACAGTTTCGGCGGCACGGATATCTTTAGCTCCGAGTAGGATAGATACTCTTGCGGCAGCACCGGCGCCGATGAGTACGCCGATAGCCGCGCTTACATTTTGTACCGGGAATGTGATGGCGAGTCCGGCTATGGCTTGGGTGCCAACGCCTTGACCGATGAATATGCGGTCGATGACGTTGTAGAGGGACACAACGAGCATACCGACAACCGCGGGGATGCTGTATTCCCACAGCAGTCGCGCAATTGAGCCTGTTTCAAGTTTGTTGAGGTTGCTCTGTGCCATATCACTGCAAAGGTATAAAAAATATAGAAAATTCGGTAGAATCAGAGGATTAGGAAGCCTATGAAATATACCTTGTTTAATAAAAAATGCCCTTCGGAATTTCCGAAAGGCATTTTTTGCTTTGTATATAAGTGGCTTACATCATGCCGCCCATGCCTCCCATTCCGGGAGCGGGCATAGCGGGAGCGGGATTTTCCTCTTTCTTTTCTGCGATAACGCACTCAGTTGTGAGGAACATACCTGCGATAGATGCAGCATTTTCAAGAGCAACGCGGGTAACCTTAGCCGGGTCGATGACACCTGCGGCGAGAAGGTTCTCATAAGAGTCTGTGCGTGCATTGTAGCCGAAGTCAGCTTTGCCTTCCTTGACTTTCTGCACAACAACAGCACCCTCGACACCTGCGTTGGCAACAATCTGACGGAGGGGCTCCTCGATAGCACGTTTGACGATAAGGATACCTGTGGTTTCGTCCTCGTTGTCACCTTTGAGACCTTCAAGGAGCTCAACGCAACGAATGTAAGCAACACCACCGCCGGGCACAATACCTTCGGCAATAGCGGCGCGGGTAGCACTGAGTGCATCGTCAACACGGTCTTTCTTCTCTTTCATCTCAACCTCTGAGGGGGCACCGATGTGAAGAACGGCAACACCGCCTGCGAGTTTGGCAAGACGCTCCTGGAGTTTCTCGCGGTCATAGTCGCTTGTGGTCTGCTCAATCTGCGCCTTGATCTGTGCAACGCGGGCTGCGATAGAGTCCTTGTTGCCAGCACCGTTAACGATAGTGGTATTCTCTTTGTTGACAGTCACTTTTTCAGCACGTCCGAGATAATCGAGAGTAGCGCTTTCAAGTTTCATGCCTTTTTCTTCAGAGATAACAACGCCGCCGGTGAGAACAGCGATATCCTCAAGCATCTCTTTGCGGCGGTCACCGAATCCCGGAGCTTTGACAGCACAGATTTTGAGTGAGCCACGGAGACGGTTCACAACGAGAGTTGCAAGCGCTTCCTGATCAACATCCTCAGCAACGATAAGCAGAGGACGTCCGCTCTGAGCTGTTGCTTCGAGAATGGGGAGCATATCCTTGAGGTTTGAAATCTTTTTGTCGAAAATAAGGATATAGGGAGAATCCATCTCGCACTCCATTTTCTCGGCATTGGTCACGAAATAGGGTGAGATATAGCCGCGGTCAAACTGCATACCTTCCACAATGTCAACTGTGGTTTCGGTGCCTTTTGCCTCGTCAACGGTGATAACACCCTCTTTCTTAACTTTCTTCATAGCCTCGGCGATGAGTCTGCCGATAGCCTCGTCATTGTTTGCAGACACGCGGGCTACATCTTCGATTTTCTTGAAATCGTCGCCAACTTCCTGCGCCATATTCTTGATGCCGCCAACAACAGTGGTGACGGCTTTGTCAATACCGCGTTTGATGTCCATTGGATTTGCACCGGCTGCAACATTCTTGAGACCCACGTTGATAATAGCCTGGGCAAGAACAGTTGCGGTTGTAGTGCCATCACCGGCATCATCGCCGGTTTTAGATGCAACTTCCTTAACGAGTTGCGCGCCCATATTCTGGAACGGGTCTTCAAGCTCCACTTCGCGAGCCACGCTCACACCATCCTTAGTGATGTGGGGAGCACCGAATTTCTTTTCAATAATAACATTGCGACCTTTCGGGCCGAGGGTCACTTTCACTGCGGCGGCAAGTGAGTCAACGCCTTTCTTGAGCTCTTCGCGAGCTTCGATTTCCAATTTTACTTCTTTAGCCATGATAATAGTAATTTTAGTTCAGATTAAGTTAAGTTGACGATCAGTCTGCGATAATAGCGAGAATATCACTTTGACGCATGATGATGTATTTTTCACCATCAAGTTCGATTTCAGTGCCGGCATATTTTCCATAAAGCACCTTGTCGCCCTCTTTCACGACCATTTCCTCGTCTTTGGTTCCCTTTCCTGCCGCGAGGACTGTGCCTCTGAGGGGTTTCTCCTTAGCCGAGTCAGGAATGATGATTCCCGCCATAGTAACTTCTTCTGCAGGTGTAGGCTGAATCAATACTCTGTCAGCCAGTGGTTTGATATTCATAGATGTTGAATTTATTGGTTATACTTTAAGTTTCTGTCTCTTTTACGTGCATATTTCGTGCCAAAGCTGCTTCGGATGAAAAAACTGCCAAATTGACAATTGGATGTCAGTTGCGACTGACACCCAATTCATGGTATAAAACAATCAAGCCTTTCGTGGAGTTCACGCGAAGTCATCCTGGGAGCGCAGACGATATGGCTTCTCTGGAATCAGCCATCAATTTTGCAAGATCATGTCCCTCTTCTCCGGGTCGGATAGGTTTGTGAATCGTGAGAATTATAGTTCCCGGCCGCGGCAATTTTTTGAAACGTGGCATCACTTTGAATGCTCCGTCAATGGTAAGGGGCACCACCGGTAGGTTGAATTCCATTGCAAGTGCGTATGCTCCACGCTTGAATGCGCGCATCTTGCCGTCCCAGGTTCTCGCTCCTTCTGGAAATACCACCACAGACATTCCGCCTGCAAGCAATGCCTCGGCTTTCTGCATGGTTTCTTTGACTCGGGTGGGGGAGGAGTTGTCAACATATACCTGCTTGGCTTTTTCGCAGGCGTATCCCACAAGTGGGATTTTTCTCAACTCCTTTTTCATGAGCCAGCGGAAGTTGTGTCCAAGCCAACCATAAACGGTGAATATATCGTATGCTCCCTGATGATTGGCAACAAAAACATATGATGTTTTCGGATCGATATTCTCCTTGCCGCGCAC
>CAMWYV010000021.1 GCA_947178565.1 uncultured Porphyromonadaceae bacterium
ATAATAGACAGGGTGACAACTGCATTTGCTCGCCGTATTGAAAATACCGAGATATTGCGGCGGAAAGCGCTCACTTTAGAGCGCCCAGAAATTATCGCTCTTAGATTCAGTAAGATAGTTGCGAAGGTGTTTACTTTTATACCTCCTGCTGTACTTTGTGATGCGCCTCCGATCCACATCAGCACAAGAATCACCACAATCGTGACATTGAGGAATCCAGCAGGGTTGACTGAAGAGAAGCCGGCGCTTCGTGGCACGGCACTGTTGAATACCGACTGGGTAATCTGTTCGGCAACAGTCATATCGTTTAGTGAATTATGCCGTTCCAGCAGCCAGAATAAAACTGTTCCAACAATGAAGAGGGTAAAAAAGGTCACAAGTACCACCTTGGTGTTCATACTGTATTGGTGAATGTTACGCACTGCCTCCCTGCGGTGATGCAACCTATGCCATATTCTTTTGACCGAGGTTGTTATAGCATCCTTGAAGTTGACGAGTATAGGAAAACCAATCGCGCCGGCTATTATAAGTACGGTAGTTATCCAGTAAATTGAAATATTGCCGTAAAGGAGCAGCGGGTTTGACATTCCGTTTGGCAAAACGGAGAAACCGGCATTGCAGAAAGCCGAGACTGAGTGAAAAAACGAGAACATGATTTCATCTCCTACAGTGGGACCAATTGTTCCGGCAATTGATAAGTACACTGCAACTGCTCCCATGATTTCAATCGTTATTGTGAATCCGAGAATATAGAGTAGGGTAGGAATAAGCACATTCATAGATTTTGAGTAGAACATATCCTTGAGCAGCAGTTGATTGTATATTGAGCCTCCTCCGCTGAAAAACAGAGCGAAAAAGCTCGTGAAAGTCATTACACCGAGCGCGCCGATCTGCATGAGTACCAAAAGGATACCTATGCCCAGCGGAGTGAAGGTGAGGGATACATCTACCGGAGTGAGTCCGGTGATACACACAGCACTTGTGCTGATAAACAGAGCATCGGGATAACTGACTGCTACATATGTGCTTTCAGGTAGCATAAGCAGAAAAGAGCCAATGATAATAAAAATCAGAAAGCTACCTGACAGCAGCAGGGAGGGATTGGTGCGTCTGCCGATACATTTTATTACGTTGACGCAGATAGTAAGAGCAGAGTATGCTCCCATAGCAGAATATAGAAAGATGTTACTATATAGAATAGAATCTAGAATCGGAATCCACGGGTGCTCCGGGCGAGGAAACATCCGGAGAAGTACCGTTACAACCACGGATATGTCAATGATCCATTTGAATGGGCGCGATTCATAAACAGTATTATGAAACCTGAACACCAAGCCATAGAGCACATTGACGAGGAAAATACAGCGTATTATCCTTATCCACTGTTGAATGGCAGTGACTTCGGATGCACTGTGTCTGAATCCGCCCAGTATCACCATAGCAACCACGAAGCCTACCGATGCTATGAATGCAAGAATATTCAGCAAAGATGTGCCGAATCTCACAAAATTCATGCTTCTGTGGATCAGGCGGTTGTAGTCAGTGTTAAGAATGCGGAGCCTGTGTCTGAGTCTTGTGAAACGCGAATATATCATGATACAGAATTACAACACTGTCACAACACAGTTGGTTGCGTGTGCAGTCAGTCTTTTTCATCAAGTTCAAGCCAGCGCAATTCTTTTTCATCAAGAAGTCTTTTCACTTCTTCGTATCGCTCTGCCGCTTTTAAAATGATTTCGGAGTCCCCCCCGGTATTAAATTGCTCTTCAAGTTCTTGTTTTTCAGAAGAAAGCTCTTCTATTTCCTTTTCAAGTCGCTCAAATTCCTTTTGCTCTGCGTAAGACTTTCGCTCCTTTTTCTGAGTCTTCTCCTTTTTGGGCGCTTTGTCGGCTGACGGCACCGAATTTTTCTCTGCTTTCTTGTCCTGCGCTTTTTTCCACTCGTTATACTCGGAATAGTTTCCCGGAAAATCTTTTACTGTACCTTCCCCTTCCATCACGAAAAGGTGATCGGTGATGGAATCAAGGAAATAACGGTCGTGGCTAATAACAATAACGCACCCGCTAAACTCGCGCAGATAATCCTCAAGCACCGTGAGTGTCATGATATCAAGATCATTAGTCGGCTCGTCAAGAATAAGGAAGTTGGGGGAGCGCATCATCACAACCGCAAGTTGCAGGCGGCATCTTTCTCCTCCGCTAAGTCCACCGATATATTTCTGCTGGTCAGACGGTTCAAAAAGAAAACGTTTGAGAAACTGCATCGGGGTAAAATGCACATTGCCGTTAACAACAATGTCATCAGCAAGCTCTGTCACTGCATCAATCACCTTCTTCTCCGGATTCAGCTCTAATCCCTCCTGACTGTAATATCCGAAGCGCACAGTCTCGCCGACATTCCATTCTCCGCTGTCCTGCGGCAAAATACCCATGAGCATTTTCACGAATGTGGATTTTCCCACTCCGTTTCCTCCGACTATTCCCACTTTCTCACCTTTGGCAAAGTCATAGGTAAACCCGTCAAGAATTATCTTGTCGCCAAATTTCTTTGAAATATCTCTTGCTTCAAAGATTTTAGAGCCTATGCGTGAGGATTTTACGTCAAGATTCACATCTTTTTCTTTGGCTCCTCCGCGCGAACGCTCAACCAATGAATAATAAGCGTCTATGCGGAATTTCGCTTTTCCCGCTCTCGCCTGGGGCTGACGGCTCATCCAGTCCTGCTCCTTGCGTAGGGTGTTTTTCACCCGGTCAAGCTCTGTGGCAGCTGCCTGATGGCGCTCAGCTCTCCGTCGCAGGTAGTAGTCGTAATTACCGTCATAGGCAAACAGTTCGGCACCGTCTATTTCAAAAATGCGGTTGCACACCCGGTCAAGGAAATAGCGGTCGTGAGTCACCATAAAGACAGTCAGTCGTGAGCGGCTGAGATAATCGTCAAGCCATTCTGTAGCTGCAATATCCAGATGGTTTGTAGGCTCGTCAAGAATAAGAAGGTCGGGATTTTCAAGAAGTGCCGCTGCAAGCGCCACTCTCTTGCGTTGTCCGCCGGAGAGGGTGTCAATTATGGCGGAAGTATCGGTTATGTTCACTTGTGAAAGCATCTGTGTGAGTCGCTGCTCATAGTCCCATGCTTCAGTCGCGTCCATATTGTGCATTGCTTCCGAAATAGCAGTTTCATTGCCTGAATCAAGAGCGTGATGATATGCCTTTACGGCATCTACCACCGGACCTGACGAGCTTAGACACGCTTCCATTACTGTTACTCCCTCGGGAAACTGAGGAAGTTGCTCAAGGTATCCAATCCTCAAACCGTTGCGGGGAATAATCTTGCCGCTGTCCGGCGTATCTTCTCCGGCAAGTATTTTAAGAAGGGTGGTTTTTCCGGTACCGTTGCGCGCAACAAGTCCGATTTTCTCACCTTCGGAAATTCCGAAAGTGAGATCACCGAACAGTAGTCTGTCACCGAAGCTTTTAGTGAGGTTTTCGACCTGTATGACGGGAGCCGCCATGATTTATTTTCCTCCGGGAGTGTTTAGTTTCTTGGACGGTTCTGCGGGGAGCAGACCGCGATTGCGCAGAAGTGCGTCAACCTGAGGTTCTCTGCCACGGAATTTAATATAGAGTTGCATGGGGTCTTCGCTTCCGCCTGCCTCAAGCACATATTTTTTGAAAGCAGCGGCTGTTTCGGGGTCAAATATTCCTTTTTCCTTGAAGAGTTCGAATCCATCGGTATCAAGCACCTCTGCCCAAAGATATGTATAGTAGCCTGATGCGTAGCCGTCGCTGCCGAATATGTGACGGAAATAGGGGCTACGGTAGCGGAACTGAACTTCCTCGGGCATTCCGAGTTCATCAGCAACCTGTTTTTCAAATGCCATCACATCAACGTCGCCTGTGGGATTGAGTTGTCCCCATTTTAGGTCGAGCAGAGCGGCACCGGCAAGTTCGGTTGAAGTAAAGCCCTGGTTGTGGGTAGATGCAGCCTGAAGGCGCTCGATGAGTGAGTCGGGAATAACCTCGCCTGTGCGGTAGTGTCGTGCATAAGTGCGTAGCAACTCGGGTTCGAGTGCCCAGTGCTCATGAATCTGAGACGGGAGCTCAACAAAATCGCGGTCAACGTTTGTGCCAGCCTGACTGCGGAGCACCGCCTTGGTGAGCATTCCGTGGAGTCCGTGTCCGAACTCATGGAACATGGTTTCTACTTCATCGAGAGTGAGGAGGGCAGGGGTATCGCCTGCGGGTTTAGAGAAGTTGCCTACATTGTAAACGATAGGACGCTGGGAGGTGCCGTCAGGATCAACGAACGCTCCCTGAAACTCGCTCATCCATGCCCCCTGACGCTTTGATGCTCTCGGAAAATAGTCGGTCATGAATACAGCGACGTGATTGCCGTCGGCATCCTTGACCTCGTAAACTTTCACTTCGTCAAAATATTTGGGCGCATCCGGCATCTCGGTAAAGGTGACTCCATAGAGTTTTTCAGCCATAGTGAAAATACCTTTTCTCACACTGTCAAGAGCGAAATACTGACGCACTTCATCCTCATCAAGCGCATATTTGTCGCGACGCACTTTTTCTGCGAAATAGTAGTAGTCCCAAGGAGCAATCTTGAAAGTGTTGCCTTCCTTATTGCTGAGTGCCTGCATTTCTGCTACCTCTTCGTGAACCTTTTCAACCGCCGGCTTCCATATCTTCATGAGAAGATTCTCAGCGTTCTCCACGTTTTTAGCCATTACATTGGCGGTCATGTATGAAGCATAGTCCTTGTAGCCGAGCAGGGCTGCTTTGCGTGCGCGCGCTTTTAAAATCTTATTGATAACCGGAGCATTATTGAATTCGCCGGATGATGCGAGAGAAGTATAAGCTTTGTACATCTCTTCGCGAAGACCACGGTCATCGGCATACTGGAGGAGAGGGAGACGGCTTGGTGCCTGCAAGGTGAATACCCAACCCTGCTTACCGCGTGCAGCAGCCTCTTCTGCGGCAACGGCAATATTGCTTGCCGGAATTCCACCGAGACGACCAGCATCGGTCACCAGCATTTCATAAGCATTGGTTGCATTGAGCAGATTCTTATTATAAAGGAGATAGAGATCGGTGAGTTCGGTATTGATATTTTTCAGTTCCTCCTTATCCTTTTCGTTGAGCAGGGCTCCTGAGCGGGTGAACTCGGTGTAAAGTTCTTCAACTGCGCGGATCTCGTTGGGTTTAAGTCCTGAGTTGTTACGGTTTTCATAAACCTTTTTCACTCTTGCGAAAAGTGCCGGATTCATCATCACCTCGTCAGAACTCTTTGATATGAGTGGATATGCGATTTCGCTGATCTCCACCATTTCAGGCGATGAGTTGGTTTCATCAAGATTCGAAAACACGCCCATGACTCTGTTGAGCAGTTTTCCACTCTGTTCAAGCGCGAGAACGGTATTTGCAAATGTAGGTTCGTGAGGATTGCTCACTATAGCCTTTACATCGCGCTCTCTCTCGGCAATACCTTGCTTGATAGCCGGAATATAATGGGCATATTGTATTTTTTCAAACGGTGGAATATCAAACCGCGTTGCGTAAGGGGCAAGAAATGGATTGGATGAATCTGTCTGTGCCATAACAGGTGCATTTGAGGCAGTAATAGATCCGATGGCTATCGCTGCTGAAATCAGAGTTTTGTTCATTGGTTTATGTAGGATTATTTGTTCTTATTATCATTGTTTTGCGAGCCGCCGACTCGCTTTTTATTGCGGCTGAATCGGCGCGTCTTGTCTGATTTTACGTTTTCAGCTTGTGTGCCGTCTGCTTTCCGAGTTCGGTTACGGTACTGATTGCCGCGTTTGTATTTGTGCGAGAAGTTCTTTTTGCCTTGTTTTCTGAAACGCTTGTTGGGATTATATTCAGGCACTTCTCCGAGAGCTTCAGGCACAAGGTCTTTGCGCACTTCGTATTCAAGAAATTTTTCGATTATTCCGAATTTCCATTGGTCTTCCTTGCTCACAAATGTCACGGCTTTGCCGTCTGTGCCCGCACGTGCCGTTCTGCCGATACGATGAACATAGTCCTCCGGCTCATGGGGCACATCATAGTTCACAACCATTGAGATGTCATCAATATCTATACCGCGAGCCACGATATCTGTGGCTACAAGGATGTCGATTTTACCCGCACGGAAATCAAGCATCACATCATCGCGCTCTTTCTGCTCCAGATCTGAGTGCATTTCACCGATTTTCCATTTTGCTTTGCGCAATTCCCTGCTGAGTTCCTTTACCTTTAGCTTTGATGAGGCAAAAACAATGACTCTTTTAGAGTGCGCGGTTTTGAAAAGATGCTTCAATATCTCTGTTTTCTGAGGCTCGTAGCATATAAATGCACTCTGGTCTATCTTGTCGGTTGGTCGTGAAACGGCAATCTTTATCTCCGCAGGATTCTGAAGAATGGTGTTGGCAAGCTGCTGAATCTTGGGTGGCATGGTCGCCGAAAACATGAGGGTCTGACGGTCGGAGGGGAGTTGGCGCACAATCTGCATGATATCGTCATAGAAACCCATGTCAAGCATTCTGTCCGCCTCATCAAGTATAAAATATGAGACCTTGCTGAGATCAACATATCCCATGCTCAGATGCGCGAGCAGCCTACCTGGTGTGGCGATAACCACATCCGCACCCATTTTGAGACCTCTCTGTTGTCGCCCGAATTCCTTGCCATCGGTACCGCCGTATATAGCCACGCTGCTGATCGGAAGAAAGTACGAGAACCCTTCCATCTGGCGGTCAATCTGCTGCGCGAGTTCACGTGTGGGAGCCATAACAACGCAATTCACCGCATCATCGGGATGCTCGTAGTCAGATAACTGACTGATGACGGGCAGAAGATATGCCGCTGTTTTACCTGTTCCGGTCTGTGCCACGGCTAAAAGGTCGCGTCCTTCGAGAGCAACCGGTATAGCCTGCTCCTGGATGGGGGTACATTCCGAAAAATTCATTGCATCCAGAGCGTCAAGCACATCGTAATTCAGGTCAAGCTCTTCAAATTTCATATCCTGATTTTTAAATTACGGCAAAGTTAAGATTTTCCCCTTAAATCCACAACAACGCTAGTTTGCGCGATATAATTGAGCCTTTCACAAAGGCAAGAATAATATTTATTGTATCATTTATTGGGAATTGCTTAATAATTAGTTACTTTTGTGTCAACAAAATTGTTAAATCTATTTGTTAATACAGCAATTGTCTGATTATGACCATCCAATCTACTGAAAATAAAATACTTGTAGCAGCAGAGAAAGAGTTTCTCAGGATAGGCTATGCGGCAGCACGCACTACCACCATAGCCGATGCCGCCGGTGTTACCCACGCGATGCTTCATTATTATTTCCGGACTAAAGAAAAGCTGTTTGAGAAAGTAATTGAGAGTAAGATGGAGTTAATCCGTGATATGATGCTCGGCTCTCTGGTAGCTCCGGATGTACCGTTGTTCAAGAAACTGGAAACTGCGGTGAGCAATCATCTCGCTTTTCTTGCAGCCAATCCCGACCTTCCGAGATTCTTTGTAAATGAAATATGTACTGACCCTTCTAAAATGGAGACTGTGACGGAATTTATCAGAACAAATGCCGGCAAAGTGAGCGAGGCACTTCAGGCACAGCTTGATAAAGAGGTTTCTGAGGGACTTTGCAGAAAAACAGACGCCCGGATGCTTTTGCTTGATATTCTTTCGCTTAATGCGTTTGCGTTCATTGCTTCTCCTCTTGTCAATCTTGTGTGCGGAGATATTATGGAGAATCGTGATGCATTCATAGAAATGAGAAAAAAAGAAACTTTAGATTTAATAATGAGAAAATTAAAACCATGAGCCGAATTAAATTTTGTTTTTTTCTTACGGCAGCATTGTTTACCGTCATCTCTGCTGAAGCGCAGATAACACTTGACTATTGTCTTGACCGAGCCAGGGAAAACTATCCGTTAATTAAAAAGTTTGACCTTGTAAACCGGTCAGAGAAGATATTACTTTCCGATATTAATAAGGGCTGGTTACCTAGAATCGGATTATTTGCTCAAGGTACAGCTCAGAACTCGGTTTCAGCGTTTCCGGATGCACTTAAAGCCATGCTTGATAAAACCGGAACTTCAGTAGCCGGAATGAGTAAACTTCAATACAAAGCCGGAATAGAATTAAACCAGACAATATGGGACGGCGGTTATTCTAAATATCAACGCGCCATCGAGAGAGCTACCGGTGCTCAGGCTAAAGCGGTACTGGAAGTGGAAATCTACCCGATCCGCGATAGGGTTGAGAATATATATTTCAGCATCCTTTTACTTGAGGAGCAGATGGATAAGATGCAATCCACTGTTTCACTGCTGGAAAGCAATCACTCGCGTATAGGCTCAATGGTTGCTGCCGGTATAGCCACTCATAGCGATGCGGATATGATAGAGGCACAGATACTCACCATGTTGCAACAACTCACCGAAGCCAAGAGTGCCTATCGTTCATATCGTCAGGTTCTTGAATTGTTTATCAATGAGGATCTGGGTGATAAGTCATTGGTGCGTCCTGTCATACAGATGCCGGGTGATTCTACCTCGGCTCGCCCTGAACTGGCTCTGTTTGACCGACAGATTGAACTGAATAATGAGCGCTCAAAAGCGATTAATGCGTCTCAGATTCCACGTATAGGATTCTTCGCGCAGGTTTACTATGGCAATCCGGGTTTAAATATGTTTCAAAGCATGATGAAACGTGACCTTTCGTTTAATGCGATGGCGGGAGTTAAAGTGACTTGGAATATTGATGCGTTCTATTCGGGAAATACTTCACGAAAGAGGCTCGTCACTGCATCTGATATGATAAATTCCGATCGCGACAGATTCCTGTTTGACAACGCTTTGAAAAGTACTCGGGAATATGGTAAGATAGAAGGACTGAGGAAGATAATAGAAGAAGATAACCGCATTGTTGAACTGCGTGGAAATGTGCGTAGAGCAGCTGAATCACAGCTGAATCACGGTATTATCGATACTACAGCGCTTCTTGCTAAAATCACCGATGAAAATAATGCAATACTTAACCATGCTTTTCACGAGATACAGCTTTTACAGACAATATGTCAGCTTAAAAATACTTTAAACAGATAATTACGATGAAATAT
>CAMWYV010000022.1 GCA_947178565.1 uncultured Porphyromonadaceae bacterium
TCTCTATGCAGATATCCGAACCATTCTCCATAAACGGGATCTGGAAGGAACTGGTATGCCCAATCGTTTGCAAGTTGATGCATTTCAAGATATTTGGTATCGCCTGTTGCCTCGTAAGCATACAGAGTTGCGATAACAGCCTCGGTCTGAGGCCACCAGAATTTCATATCCTGACTATAATCCTGGGCGGGGAATCCTTTGCAGTCACGGAAGTTTATGATACCGCCGAATTCCTTGTCCCAGCCCCATTCCCAGGACCAGTCAAGAATCTGGAGCGCCATCTCTTTGACCTCCTTGCCCTTGCCTTCATCCCAACCGAGATACTTAGCCTCTTCAAGAAGGAACCATGCGGTTTCAATGCAGTGACCGGGGTTGATAACACGACCGTTGAGAGTGTCGATAACCTCTCCTTCGGGTGTAACCATCTCCAGAAGGGCCTTGTATTCCGGATGAATGAAATATTTGCGTAAAACTTCGATGCTGGTTGCTATCTGCTCGTCAAGTACCGGACTCTTGATAGCTTCTCTGATTCTTGCCGCTGTGTTAATAAGAATCATTGTGATTGAGTGACCGATAGCTTTCTGCTGCGGCAGATATTTAGGCTCAAGAATGCCGGGAGTGTTTATGAATTTCTCAATGTCATTGAAAAGTTTCAATGCCTGCTCCGCATACTCTTTCTCGCCGGTAGCGATAGAATATTCAGCGAGGGCGATAGCCGCGAAACATTCGCTGAACACATAGCGGCGCTTACGCAACGGCTTGCCGTCAGCAGTAACCTCGAAATACATTCTCCCATCTGTATCATAACAATATTTATTGGAGAAGTCGATGCAGCTTTTAGCCATTTCGAGGTATTCGGGGCGCTTTTCAATATTATTGTAGGCGAAGGAATAAATGAAAGCGCAACGCCCCTGGAACCAAACGGACTTGGTCGAGTCCATGAGATTACCCTCACGGTCAACGCAGGTATAAACTCCGCCGTTGACCTTGTCGAGTCCGTGCTTAAGCCAGAAAGGGAGGATATCGTCGAGAAGATCCCGACGATAGTGCTCACCCCATTCTGAAAGATATTTCTTGGTATCTTTTGTCCACATTTCTCAATCAGAATTTATTGCAACGTTCAAAAAAGTTGATCGCTTCAAGTTCTTTTTTCATTGCAGCTTCCTCTTCATCGGTGAGATTGCGGAAAGGAACACGGTTAGGACCAAGGTCAAGACCGATGAGTTTCATGATTCGCTTGCCACCAACGATATTACCGCGATAGTTGCAGATGACGTTGATAACAGCCTGTGAGAAGTTCTGCTTTTCGCGTGCTGTTTCAAGATCGCCTTTTTCCCAAGCTTCGATAATGCCGACAAGTTCCTTGCCGTTGTAGTTGGTTGTGCCACCGATACCACCCTGAGCACCACCTTGAGCGAGTGAGGGAAGAATGGTTTCGTCCTGACCGTGGAGCATATCAAACTTACCATCCTTGTAAAGACGGCACTGGTTGTACTCGTACAGGCTTTCAAATGTATATTTGATGCCGGCAAAGTTGGGTATTCTGCCGTCAACAGCCTTAAGCATCTCGATCATGGGAAGGAATGCACCGTTGAATGCCGGGATGTGATAGTAGTAGAAAGGAAGATTGGGAGCTGCCGATGCAATTTCCTCACAATACTTCACGAGTTCTTCTACACGACCGATTTTTGGGAAAGGTGGCGCCATTGCACCGATACCCCACGCACCGATTTCAGCGGCATGGCGGGCAAGTTCTTTAGCCTCACGAAGAGAGCAGCTTCCAACATGAACTATAACCTTGAAATCTTCGGGTACAGCCTTAACCCACGCTTCGGCGAGTTTTTTGCGTTCCTCGGTAGTGAGCATATATCCTTCACCGCTTGAGCCATTGATAAACACGCCTTTAAGACCGTTTTTCTTAAGCATCTGAGCATATTTGGGTATAACTTCCAGATTAATATCACCATTGGGAAGCATTGGAGTGAAAGGAGCATCAATGAGTCCTTTGATTTTTTCAAATTTCATAACTACTATTTTTATAAGGTTAATAAATTTCAATATTCAGTTTAAGCCTCGATAGTGTCTGCGGCAAGATTCTCCGCTTTCACCTGCTCGGAAGATTCCTCCTCATCCTTATCATCACTCTTGGGTTTAAGCACGATAAGCTGAAGCGCGAGGGCGATTACGAGTATCACACCCATAAGAGCAAAGCATTTGCCGAGTCCTAGAGATTCCGACAGTCCACCGAGCACCTGAGTGGTCACCGCACCCATGATCACGCCGAGCGAGTTCATGAAGCCGTATGCCATAGCTCTCTGGCGAGAGGACACAAACTGGCAGAGGATAGGCATATTGTTTGCGTCAAACATTCCATAGCCTACGCCAAAGAGAAGTCCGGCGAGAACTGAAAGAACAGCATTGTGAGCGAGACCGATGAGAACAAGGGATGGAATCATCATACCCAGACCGATTGCACTGGTGTAGATTCGACCTTTAACATTTTTCTTAACCCATTTGTCACTGAGCGGACCGCCGAGCATCACACCGATAAAGCTGCTCACTGCAATGGTGAGTGTCGCCATAGGACCTGCCCATTCCATACCCATGTTCAGATTATCCTTGAAGAGTGTCGGCAACCAGTTTTTGGTAGCCCATCCAGGAATAGAGCTTGATGCGAAGAAGAAGAGGATTACCCAGAACGCGATATTGGAGAACACCACGGCAAATGACTGGATTACCGATTCCTTTGATTTAGGCGCTGAAGTTGCAGCCGCATCAGTCTTTTTAGATTCTCCATGACCTGCTTTTTCATACAGACAGAAGATCAGAACCACAGCGTATGCAACACCAATGATACCGAACCAGTGGAAAGTAGCCTGCCAACTCCAGTTGGTGGCGACCATGGCACCGAATCCACCCAAAGCCTGCCCGCAATATAGACCGGTCATATGCAGACCTATTGCCAGTGAGCGACCTTTGCCTGTGAAGAAATCTGCTATAAGCGACAGGGCGGAAGGAATATACAGAGCCTCACTGATACCCATTATGCCGCGAAGCCACATAAGCTGAGAGAAATCGGTGCAGTAACCCATAAGATATGTTACGGCGCTCCACACGCCGAGCGACCCCACAATCAGCCACTTTCGGCTCACACGGTCGGCAACTGCCCCTGAAAACGGGCTGAAGAATCCATACACCCAGAGGAAGATAGCCATCAAAGCGCCAAAAGCCTCCGCATTTTTGAGCGCCTGAATATCATTGGCAATATTCATCTGCATAGTTGACAGCATCTGTCTGTCCATATAATTAAGGAGTGCTACCACCCATAGCAAACCGACCACCACCCAAGGGTAGATTTTTTTTTCTTGCAGTTTCATAAGTTACTGTGTAGTTTATCCGAGATTTAAGGGTTAATAAGTAATTGCGGAGTTTCCTCCATACCGCAAAAGTAAATTATTTTCTCACAAACTCAAAAAAAATCGCATAATAATGTAGTGCCCTACGTATATACTGAATTTCAAGACCTGTTTTTTCATTGCCGCGTTTATATATGTCGGTTGGCAAAGACTATATGATTGATAAGGTGAGGGGAATTATATGAGTCCTTATAATTAATATGATTTATCAGGCTTATATAAGTTGTTATTTTTATGTATATTTGCAAGCGATAAACAAGCTACACCATTAAACTTATTATACAATGAAGAAAAGCGCATTGCAAATTGCCCGCTCAGCCTATCAGCCGAAGCTCCCGGTTGCCCTCACAGGCAGCGTGATTGCTGTTGAAGGCGAGCCGACACAGTCTGTTGCCGATCAGGAAGAAATCAAAAAACTGTTTCCCAACACTTACGGTCTTCCCGAAATCCGTTTTGAAAAGAACCCCAATCCCGCTCCCGGCAAGCCCATCAATGTGGGTGTGATTCTCTCCGGCGGTCAGGCTCCCGGCGGTCACAATGTGATATGCGGTCTGTTTGACGGCCTGAAAAAAATCAATAAGGAGAGCAAACTCTATGGTTTTCTCATGGGTCCCGGCGGACTTGTTGACCATAAGTATGTTGAACTGACTTCTGACATCATCGACGAATACCGTAATACCGGCGGCTTTGACATTATCGGTTCAGGCAGAACAAAACTTGAAAAGAAAGAGCAGTTTGACAAGGGTCTTGAAATTCTCAAGAAACTTAATATCACCGCACTTGTAATCATCGGTGGTGACGACTCCAACACAAATGCAGCGGTTCTTGCCGAATACTATAAGAATATCGGTGCCGGAGTTCAGGTAATCGGTTGCCCGAAGACTATCGACGGTGACCTCAAAAATGAGGTTATCGAGGCGTCTTTCGGCTTTGACACCGCTACCAAAACCTATAGCGAACTCATCGGCAATATCCAGCGTGACTGCTTCTCGGCAAAGAAATACTGGCACTTCATCAAGCTGATGGGTCGCTCAGCTTCACATATCGCTCTTGAATGCGCTCTTCAGACTCAGCCCAACGTATGCATCATTTCCGAGGAGGTTGAAGCCAAAAACCAGACACTTGATGATGTGGTGAACTACATAGCTGACATTGTTGCCGCACGCGCTGCTAAAGGCGAGAATTTCGGCACAGTGCTGATTCCGGAAGGTCTTATCGAGTTTATCCCCGCCATGAAGAATCTCATAGCAGAGCTCAATGATCTCCTTGCCAAGAGTCCCGAGTTTACCACACTCGCTCCGGCTGCACAGCGCGAATTTGTTCTCAGCCACCTCAGTGCCGACAATGCCAAGGTATTCGCGTCACTTCCCGAGGGAGTTGCACGTCAGCTCACTCTCGACCGTGACCCCCACGGCAATGTTCAGGTATCACTCATCGAAACAGAGAAACTTCTCAGTGAAATGGTTGGTCGCCGCCTGAAGCAGATGCACGAAGAAGGCAAATACAACGGTAAGTTCTCTCCCCTCCACCACTTCTTCGGCTACGAGGGTAGATGTGCCGCTCCATCAAACTTTGACGCCGACTACTGCTATGCACTCGGCTTCAATGCCGCTTGTCTTATCAACGCTGGCGTAACAGGCTATCTTTCAAGCTTGCGCAACCTCACCAAACCGAGCGTTCAGTGGCTTGCCGGCGGTATTCCCATCACCATGATGTTCAATATGGAGCGTCGCCACGGCGAGATGAAACCTGTTATCCAGAAAGCACTTGTGCGTCTGGACGGCACACCTTTCCGCCGCTTTGCAGCCAAGCGTGACGAATGGGCAGCAGCTACAAGCTATGTATTCCCCGGTCCTATCCAGTACTTCGGTCCTTCTGAAGTGTGCGATCAGCCCACAATGACTCTTCATTACGAGCACCTCGACAAATAATCATCAGTTTTAACTGAGTTCTAATAAGGAGACTATGCCGTAATACGGCATAGTCTTTTTTATAAGCATCCCTATAACAGCGATTTTGCGATTTTTGAGGAAAAATGATTGGATTACAAATGTTTTAAGTACTTTTGTTTCAATTTTGTCACCTCAAAAAATTCAATAGACATGAGTACGCATATTCCGCCTCTGAAATTCGAGCCGATTCTCAAAAGCGTTGTGTGGGGCGGCGAGAAAATCGCCACATTCAAGGGCATTGTCACAGAACAGACACAGATAGGAGAAAGCTGGGAAATTTCCGGAGTTAAAGGAAACGAATCGGTTGTTGCAAACGGACCGGACAAAGGACTGACCCTCTCACAGATGATCGACAAGTACAAGGGTGACCTCGTGGGCGAGAAAAACTATGAAATTTTCGGAAATACTTTTCCTCTGCTGATAAAGATAATAGATGCTGCAGGAAATCTTTCGGTGCAGGTGCATCCCGATGACACTCTTGCGAAAGAGCGCCACAACAGTCTCGGAAAAACCGAGATGTGGTATATCATCGATGCCGACAAAGACGCGGAAATCTATGCCGGACTGTCAAAAAAACTCACACCGGAGGAATATGCTGCCAAAGTTGCCGACAACTCCATAATGGACTCTATCGCCGCACATAAATCTCACGCCGGAGATGTATTTTTCCTTCCCGCTGGGCGAATCCATGCTATCGGTGCAGGAAATCTACTTGTGGAAGTGCAGGAAACGAGTGATATCACATACCGCATTTATGACTACGGCAGAGTGGATGCCAAAACCGGTCAACCACGTGAACTCCATGTAGAGCTGGCTAAAGATGCTATCGACTATAAGGTCTATCCCGAATATGTGTCTCACGCAAAACCGATTGTTGAGTCTATCCATGAACTTGTGCGCTGCTCACACTTCCAGGTGTATATGGTGGAAGTTGAGGGCGAAAAGACAATCCGACCGTCAATTCCCGGATTCTCCACCATGACCTGTATTGAGGGCGAGATGATGCTCAACGACATGAAAGGCACGGAGATGCCGCTACGCCAAGGCGAGAGCGTGCTCATTCCGGCAAGTCTCAAGGAATTCAAGCTCACCGGCAAAGGTAAGCTCGTCAACGCATTCAACTGAGACTTCGTATAATTATCTGATTATTATCCAGTCGGCATTCTCTTCTGAGGATGCCGATTTTTCTTGCACGGGAGCGGGCAAAGTATCCGCCGGAGTTTCATCGTTTTTTTTCTTCTTGCGGCGTAGAAATGAGAAGATGTTGTCAAAGTCACGCTTGAGCACAATACCTACGCCCTGAGTAGTGAGAGCGTTTTTCACATAATAGTTGCGGTCGTTGTATCGGTTGTAGGCTTTAAGGCGGAGATTGCCGCTGCGGTTTATGAGATATTCAATGTCAAAATCTCCGATAAAGGAGTTATTGTTCAGTGCCTTGTCACGATAACCGAAATTACCGTTAAGCAAAAGCCTGTTATTCAGCAACTGGCTGGAGAGGGCAAGATCAACCTCCACATCGCTGAAATCGCCACGGTCGCTCCGTATATTCGGAGCCAGACGCCAGTTTTCACTCAACTGACCGAGCATACTGCTCAATTGCGATGAAATTGTTGATGACGCCACAGATACAAACTCATTACCCTTAGTGGTATTCATATAGTCAGGAGTATAGAACTTATTGAGGGCAAGCAGATATATAATCTGACGGTTCATCATATCCTCCGTGCTGACTATACTCTTGACCTTGCGGTAGGTATCCTGACTCAGAGTGGGGAATTCAAGGTCAAACGCAATGTCGGGTTGACGCATATCTCCACTCACAAACATGAGCGCATGAACCGGCACATTAGTGCGGTTCAGCTCGCGATCCTCCAGGAATGACTCGTCAAGATCGCTCAGATTTGCGGTGAGAGAATATACTGCCTGAATATTCAACTGCGCCGCGTATGGGTCTCCGTGGAAAGAAATCGAACTGCCGTCTCGGATAGTGAAATCCTTGATAATAATATCCTGGAGAGTGAAATTATAGTTACCTCTCTGAAGAGTGTATGTGCCAAACATCTTGAGATCTTCGCTGGAAGAATCGTAAGTCATACGCAGATTGCCGCTGCCGTATGTTCTTATTCTGTCACCACCAACCGGATCCATAACCAAATTAATCTGTGCTGCGGGATTTACACCGATTGCGATATTCATTGTATATATGCTTCCGGATCCGGCATCTTCAGTCCTTGCTATACGTTGCTTAAGTTCCCGCACTATTTGGGGCGGCGCAGTGGCTGCGGCTATTGAATCTTTTCTATACCGGTCGCGGTCACGAAAAGTGATGAAAGTATAGTCACTGGCCGTTTCGGCATCATTGAGTACAAAAGTGAATGTGGAGTTTGGCGCTGTTGTCATATCCACACCGATATTCACTATGCCAGGTTCTCCGGTAACCGAGGCGGAACCATTGGCAAACACCTTGCCATACCAGTTGGTCTCGTTGTTCTCTCTCACATCATACACAAGCATATTCTTAGCATCGGTGATTTCAAAATTAAACCGCGGCTCCTTGAAGAATTTATGGTCCAGTGTGCCGTTAAGAGTGGCGGTATTACCATAAACATCAGTTAGGGTGATATTTTTGAGATCGATATGTCCCGGAGTAAGTTTTACCGAATCGGTAGCTGAGTATATGGTGTTGGTAAAGTCCAGTTTAAGCTTAAGATCTTCGGCAAAAATATCACCGACCATATCAATATATTTGAAACTACCCCACAGATGAGCCTTACCGGAGGCATAACCGCTTACACTCGAAGTAAAAGCAGCCATAAACGGTTTCATAAATCCTACTTCTATTCTATCTGCATCAAAATACAAATCAAGCGAATCAGCCATCGGCTTTATCTCTCCCTTTATTTTACTCACTCCACCATTAGGCTGACTGACCGCAGCATCAATCACCACCGCTTTAGAATCATTATTCCAGTGGCTCTTGATTTTGGTATCTCCCATAAGGGAGTAGTTATACGACAGACGCTTGACATCCAGGTTGTCGGTAAACAGTAACGGCTGACGCGATAGCAGCCCAGCTGCCGTAATATCCCCCGTTGCAATTCCACCAAACATCGCCGTGGGAATATCCAGGGTTTCAAACACATAGTCAAGATTTACTCCCCTCAGTGCTATATCTATTATATCATCTTCATTGTCCGATGCCACTCCTTGTATTGACAGATACTGACTTCCTCTACCTATGCGGAAATCAGCAACGGTTATTTCCTCAGGCTTAATACTGATTTTCGCCGGTGACACAGTCCACGCGGTATCGTTAAACACCAGTTTACCTGGATTGACATCTATCAGAGTCATACGCTTGTGTGATACGGAATCACTTGCAAAAGTTGCCGACAGAGAGAGGGTGCCGCTGAAATCTCTGTCCCTATCTACTTTCCAGTCAAGCTGTGTGTCAACATGATTATCAGTAGCAAAAATCGTTCCATCAATCGTCATCTCTCCCTTCTTTGTTGGATAGACAGTAGTGAAATATGCATTGCCCCGGGGCAGTCCGGAAGCTATATCATCAGAAACCTTCACCACAAGCGTGGTATTTTCAAGCAATCTGTTTCCCTGCTGAAGATATGGTGCGTCAACAGTGAGATCAAATTCTTTAGCATCAGACACAAAAGAGCCCTTCACGCTTACAGGATATATGACCTTTAAAGGTAAGTCAATAATTTAACCAAGTGGATCCGTTGTTTTAATATTAACTGC
>CAMWYV010000023.1 GCA_947178565.1 uncultured Porphyromonadaceae bacterium
CTGTAGAAGGATTCCGCAGCATGACTGTCGGACGCTACCTGTGGGCGCTGCTTCTGGTGAAGCTGTTCATACTGTTCTTTGTATTCAAACTGCTGTTTTTTCCCGACTTGCTGAAAAGAGACTATGACAATGACGCCGACCGCGCGGCGGCTGTGCGGCGTGCGCTTGTTGATCGCAGCGACAACGCCTCCGATACCGGAAACATTTCAATAACCAATAATACACTTTTCTAATCATGAACGATTTAATCAGCGTTGTTGACTGGTCGCGATGGCAGTTTGCGCTCACGGCTATGTACCACTGGCTGTTTGTGCCTCTAACTCTGGGCATTTCAGTGATAGTGGGAATCATGGAGACAATATACTACCGCAAGCGCACCGCCCGTTGGCTGGCAATCACAAAATTCTGGATGATGCTTTTCGGCATCAACTTTGCTGTCGGTGTGGCTACCGGTATTATTCTTGAGTTTGAGTTCGGCACCAACTGGTCAAATTACAGTTGGTTTGTCGGAGATATCTTCGGCGCTCCTCTCGCAATAGAAGGCTTGCTTGCATTCTTTATGGAATCGACCTTTATCGCCGTGATGTTTTTCGGCTGGAAAAAAGTGTCTCCGGGATTCCATCTTGCCTCCACATGGCTCACCGCTATAGGAGCTTCGATTTCAGCGCTATGGATTCTCATCGCCAACGCATGGATGCAATATCCGGTGGGCATGGTGTTTGACCCGGCACAGATGCGCAATGTGATGGATAATTTCTGGGAGGTGGTGCTCTCACCCGTTGCCATCCACAAATTTTTTCACGCGGTTCTCAGCGGATGGGTGCTTGCCGGAGTATTCGTTATCGGTGTAAGCTGCTGGTTTATTCTGCGCAAACGCTCTCTTGAGATGGCTGTCAGCTCTATCAAAGTAGGCGGCTGGGTAGCTCTCGCAGGCATTCTCGGCACACTCTGGACCGGCGACGGCTCTGCTGTGGATGTTGCAAAAGTACAACCGATGAAACTCGCCGCTATGGAAGGATTGTATAACGGCGGCACAGATCAGAGCATCGTTGCTTTCGGCATTCTGAATCCGTCCAAAACTCCCATGAACAATGAGGACGAATTCCTTTTCTCGGTAAAGATTCCATACGGGCTTTCATTCCTCGCCACCCACGATATCCACGGGTTTGTTCCCGGTATAAATGACCTTGTAAACGGAACCGCGATCAATGAAAACGGCGACACCGTAAAGGTTGATTCATATGCCGACCGTATTGAAATCGGCAAACGCGCTCATGATGCCCTGCGCGCGTATGACAGCGCAGCCGCTCTCGGCAACACCGCCGCGATGGACAGCGCAAAAACTGCGCTGATGGATAATTACAGATACTTCGGATATGGCTATCTGGAGAACCCATACGAGGCTGTGCCTCCGGTTGCGGTGACTTTCTACAGCTTCCATATCATGGTGATTTTCGGAGGATATCTCCTTGTTTTCATCGCCCTCATCCTGCTGCTGGTTTACAAATATCCCGCACTTCTTCAGAAAAAGTGGATTCTATGGCTCGGAATGATAACAATTCCCATTGTATGGGTGTGCAGCCAAGCCGGATGGGTTACAGCCGAAGTGGGACGTCAGCCCTGGATTATCGAAGGATTAATGCCTACCCGCGCGGCTATAAGCGACATTTCGGCAGGAACGGTACAGACAACCTTCTGGCTCTTCGCCATTGTATTCACTGCACTGCTTGCCGCTGAAGTCAGCATCATGCTGCGCGCTATCAGCAAGGGCTCAAAAACCGATTATGAAAACGCTAAAGACTGATTTGTATGATTAATATAGAATATCTTCAGACATATTGGTGGCTGCTCATCTCTGTGTTGGGCGCTATCCTGGTATTCCTTCTGTTTGTCCAGGGCGGTCAGTCCATGCTGCTTCAGCGCCTGAGCGCCGACGACCGTGTGATGATGATTAACTCGCTCGGCAGAAAATGGGAACTGACCTTTACCACTTTAGTTGTATTCGGCGGTGCATTCTTCGCATCCTTTCCCCTCTTCTATTCCACCAGCTTCGGCGGCGCATACTGGCTATGGATGCTGATACTTTTCAGCTTCATCATTCAGGCGGTGAGCTACGAATTCCGCCACAAGCCCGGCAACCTTTACGGAGCACGCACTTATGATGTGTTTCTTTTCATAAACGGCTGCGTCGGCTGCATACTGCTCGGAGTAGCAGTGAGTATGTTTTTCTTCGGAGGAGAATTTACCGTGACGATGGGCAACATTCTCGATCCGGGCTCGCCGGTGATCTCACGATGGGCACCCTCCCACGGATTCGAGGCGATTTTCAACTGGAAAAATCTTATACTCGGATTTGCCGTTCTGTTTCTCGCACGCACCCAGGCTGCACTCTACTTCCTTGACAATATCAAAGGAGGTGAGGAGATTGCCAGACGTAACCGCCGTCAGGTGCTCGTAAACGGTGCCATTTTCGTGGTCTTCTTCCTCTTCTTCCTCGCGCTGCTGCTCACCGCCAAGGGATTGCAGATTGTACCCGGCACCGGCTCTTATGAATGGATTGACTATAAATATCTCCACAACTTCCTGGATATGTGGTGGGTGTCAATAATCTTCCTTGCAGGAGTAGTGATTGTGCTTTATGCGATTGTTCGCAGCGCGTTCAGTGCTACATTCACCAAAGGCATCTGGTTCAGCGCCACAGGAACTATACTTGTGGTTCTAAGCCTCTTCTGGGTAGCCGGATTCAACAATACCCCCTACTATCCTTCATTGCTTGACATAAACAGCTCACTCAGCATCTACAACAGCTCCTCTACCCGATTCACCCTTGAAGTAATGAGCTTCGTGAGTCTGATTATACCCTTTGTCGCCGCCTACATTGCATATGTATGGTACTCGATGGACCGCAAACCCATCACTCCCGCCGAGATGAAAGAGACAGATGACAAATACTAATTGACCTACATACGGTTAAAACCATCATCAAGAGGGTGCGCAATCAGCGCACCCTCTTTTCATCTCCTGACACTTAACCCAAAACATATTTTTTTGACAACAGGTACTTCATATAATAGAGTCAATAGTTCCAAAACTTTATCATAAAACCACTTCAGCTCCTATTTTTTATGTATCTTTGCTATCAATCTGCAATATAATCCTGTGTTAATTTAGCGCGGCACAAGCAGCATTGTGAATTATAATATTATTATACCACCGCACACTTAATATCTGATGAGACGCCTAAGCATAAAAAATTTTGGTCCCATTCAGGATGCCAGTCTTGATCTGGGGCAAGTAAACGTGATAATAGGACAACAAAGCTCTGGCAAAAGTTGTGTGCTTAAAACCGCGTGCTATTGCGCTTGGGTAGAAAAACGCATTGAGTTGACCCAAGACTCAAATCCGTTCTCCAACAAATCCGAATTTATAGAGATTCTGGCGTACTATTATAATATGACCGGCTATATCCGGGAAGATACATATATTGAATACGAAACCAATCATTTAAAATTCAGCTACAACAATTCCGACCAATCTTTCATTATGAATTGGAAATCCGGGCACTGGACATATAAGCGTCCAAAAGTCAGCTATGTACCGGCGGATAGAAACCTGGTTGCAGCGATACCCGGCTGGAGCACATTGCCGCTTGATGAGAATCTGCTCGAATTTATGTCCAATTGGGATAAGGCACGTAAATTTTTCGGTAAGGAAGAAGATATTCTTGGACTGGGCATATCTTATATGTATGACAAACAAACCAACACAGACAAAATCCAGCTCAGAAACGGTGTTCCGATGATGCTAAAAGAGAGCTCAAGTGGAATCCAGTCACTCTTTCCGATGTTTGTACATCTTGATTACATGACCAAAGGTCAATATGAAGATGACAAAGCCAAAACATCGTACGACCAAAAAGAAGAGCGGAAAAAATTACTTGAAATATTATATGAGAAATTCCATAAATCTTTGTCTCTTGAGCATGGAACAGAGATAGAGACAATAGATGGTATCGAATATCGCTTCACAGACAAAAAGGAGGCATCATATTTCAAACGCATCCTCAACAACTACACAAAAACCGATCATAGCGAAATATTTCTCGAGGAACCGGAAGATAATCTGTTTCCACCGACGCAATGCCAATTGGTCAACTGGTTGGTTGAATCTATCAGGAAGCATCGGGATATGCTTTTTGTAGCGACTCACAGTCCATATATTCTTAATCAATTCATAAAAGCTGATCCCAAGGGTCTAACAATCTTCTTTACACATCAACTGGATGAGGAGCAACAACTATATTCCGTTCGCCAACTTAATGAAGAAGAAGTTCGAGAGATATATGATAACGGGGTTGATATGTTCTTCAATTTTGAGGCATACGTATGAAACCTAAATTTCTACGCGTCATACCGGAATGTTACGTGGATACCAACCTGATTGAGTATCTTTTAGACGCTAAAGTAAATCATCAGCATTCCTGTACCAAAGTTGTAGGACTCCTCAAGAATAAATTCAAAGACCAATTCGCAATAGGTATTATTGACAAAGATAAAGTGGAGATGGGATTTCTTAAAGAGTGTGATGAGATAGCAAAAACAACGCATCTCACTCTTTTGAAACACCGAGACCGAAAACAATATCTCATTACCATACACCCTGCCGTTGACCGTTTTATCCTTGATTGCGCGGAAGCAGAGAATGTTAATCCGGAAGCATTCAACTTACCGTCCAAACTCAACGAATTCACTAAAATTTCCAAATCCGTCACATCCAACACCGACACCAGGTTTAAGGCTTTATTCCAGGCTGTTAAACTTAATCGCGAATTCAGAAATTTACAGAATTCACTAAGCTACATGATTATTAACAACTATCAGATTGACGACCTGAAACTCAGGGAGTTATTCGAGGAAGATTAGCATACTGATCACACCTTAATTTCATCCGGCTTGTAGGAAATATCAGAGAAAGCGGGCTCGGCACATTGCGTGACCGAGCCCGTTATATAAAATCAGTTTTCTATTGACAGATTAGCGCACCACCTCGAAACCGGCATCCGTGAGACCTTTCTTGATCTCATTGATGTGCTTGTTGTTTCGGGTTTCCATCTCTACTCGCAGAGTACATCCGTTTATCTGGGTATTGGTGGAGTTGCGCTCATGCTGAACGCTCAGGATATTTGCTCCGAGGTCACCGAGCACGCTGCAAACCTTTGACAGCTGTCCGGGCTTGTCACTCAGGTTGATGCCGATTGTGCAATCACGACCGCTCTTCACGAGTCCGCGGGTAATCACGCGGTTAAGGCTGGTAACGTCGATATTGCCGCCGCTCACAACACACACAACCTTTTTGCCCTTGATAGGCAGTTTATTAAACATCACTGCTGCAACAGACACCGCTCCGGCACCTTCGGCTACGAGCTTCTGCTGCTCGATGAGTTTTAGAATTGCAGCCGCAATTTCATCGTCATTAACTGTAACCACCTCATCCACATACTCCTTGCATAAATCATAGGTGAGGTCACCGGGCTCCTTCACTGCAATACCGTCGGCAATAGTGCTGACACTGTCAAGATGCACTCGCTCATTATCCTTCAGGCTCTTAGCCATCGAGGGAGCGCCTTCTGCCTGAACACCATACACTTTCACATTGGGATTGAGGGTCTTCACGGCAAAAGCTACGCCGGCTATAAGTCCGCCACCGCCGATAGGCACAACAACAGCGTCAACATCAGGCATCTCCTCCACTATCTCAAGACCGATAGTGCCCTGACCGGCAATTACGAGGGGATCGTTGAACGGATGAACGAATGTGTAGCCATGCTCTTTCTGAAGCTCGACTGCCTTGGCGTATGCATCATCATACACACCCGGCACCATACACACCTCGGCACCGAGAGCCTTGGTTGCCTCTACCTTGGAGATTGGAGCGCCGGCAGGAAGACATATCAGTGACTTTATACCGTTCGCTGTAGCGCTGAGAGCCACACCCTGGGCGTGGTTGCCTGCAGAGCAGGCTATCACACCCTTTGCCTTCTCCTCAGGAGTAAGCTGAGAAATCTTGTAGTATGCGCCACGAAGCTTGAATGCTCCGGTGTGCTGAAGATTTTCAGGCTTGAGGTAAACCTGCGCTTCCGCACTTATTTTTGTAGGACCGATAAGGCGCGGATGGCGCGCCACATCTTTAAGCACTTTAGCGGCGTTAAACACATCCGCTATATCCAATTCTGCCATACAATTTATTGATTAATTGTTGATTTGTTTTTTCCGGTGCCGTTATTACCGGCATCACACGCAAAGTTAGCAATATATGCCGAAAAATGCACCAAATTTTCCCGATTACTTTGACTCTCGTATATCAAACACTGTGGTAAGCCTTTGAGGTTCAACCGTGATATTTTCAGTGGTGCCGAAATAAGTCGCTAGAACATACATCGACAATTTTTCCCTGTCTAACGAACCGGGAGTGTTTGATATAGATAGCCTAAGCACCGGATCATTCGGATAATTAGAGCCCCAGGATATTCTTGTCACCTCGCTCTCAAGAGTGGAATTCGGGCTCCAGGTGTCTGCTCCTCCACCCAAAGTCAGATCAATGACAGATGCAGAACCGGATACGGGAGTCCAATAAAGCTTATCCTGTGGAATCAGAGCCACACCGGCTTCGTTTGACTCGACATCAAACCACTGGGAAAATTCCTCTCCTGAAGTTGACACACTTTTTACGGTAACATTTATATGTGCCTTGCATTCGAGCTTGGGAGTCTGGATAAATACTATACGCTGGATATTATCCTCTATCAATATTTGGGCATCGCGACAGTTCTTCTGAATTAAATTTCCTATAATTGAAAAATTCACACGCCCCTGCATATTGGTAAGTGGCACTTTAAATTCAAGTGTTTCGCCGGAGAACGGCTTATCCATAATTGTCCTGCCGCTTTCACAGAGACTTATGCTCCGGAGAACAACCCCTTTTGGAGCGGACATACTCACATTCGATACACGGATTGTCATTTCTTCGGTAGGATTGAGCCATGAAGCTGTAGGCGTAGAATTTACCGAGGAGGTTATTTTAACGTCGCTTGTATCGATGGGAGTCAGCTCCGGATCATCATGATCCACGCATGATGTTGCAATACAGCAAACCACAATCAAAAAAAATGACACCTTGAAAACAACTGTTTTTTTCATAATCTCTCTCCTACCTCCGGCACTCGGGTATTATTAGTTTATATGAGAAACGTGAGCCGGCTATGCCACGTCGTAGTTTGAAGGTCGTAGGAAAACCATTTGCACAGATGTAACAGTAGCAGCCCACGCTATATGCGTGAGAACCACTATGCTATCCTTGTGCGGTTTTGGAATTTCCTACGTTCTCAAACTACAAGATAAGCATAACGCTTCTTATTTTGCCAAAATATAGTGAATTGAACCTTGCCAATCCAACGCAAAATTAATCAAAACCGCCTAAACACAAAATAAATGACTGATCATATATCAAAATATGCGATTGGACCGCGTACTGTAAGAATGGATCTTTTACCGGAATGACACTTATCAAGATTCAGTGATTGAACAACGCCTTTCCGATAAAATAATTGGGCGCACACACTCGCTCTTATTCTCCTTTTTATTACTTTTGCGATTAATGTATTCCGTTCTCGATGCGCGTTAATGGTTTGATGCCTCAACTACGTTATACACTTTGACTACCAGATCTGTAATTTTAATCGCAATATAATGTCAACAGTAACTAAAGACGCCGCCCTGGAATATCATCGTCAGGGCAAACCGGGCAAAATCGAAGTGGTGCCCACAGTGCCATACTCCACTCAGGGCGATTTAGCGCTCGCCTATTCACCGGGAGTGGCTTTTCCCTGCAAAGAAATTGAAGCCAACCCTGCGGACGTGTATGAATACACCAACAAAGGTAACCTTGTGGCAGTGATTTCAAACGGCACAGCCGTGCTCGGACTCGGAGATATAGGCGCTATGGCAGGCAAGCCCGTTATGGAGGGTAAAGCTCTACTATTCAAGATTTTTGCCGGTATCGACTGTTTTGACATAGAGGTTAACGAAAAGAACCCCGAAAAATTCATTCAGATTGTAAAGGCTATCGCTCCCACATTCGGCGGTATCAACCTTGAGGACATCAAGGCTCCGGAATGCTTTGAGATAGAAACACGCCTCAAAGAAGAGTGCGACATTCCCGTTATGCACGATGACCAGCACGGCACCGCCATTATCTCTGCCGCAGGGCTTCTCAACGCGCTCGAAATTCAGGGCAAGAAGATAGATGAGATCAAACTCGTTGTAAATGGTGCCGGAGCGGCGGCGGTGTCATGCACCAAGCTCTATATAGCCCTCGGCGTGAAGAAAGAGAATGTGGTGATGTGCGACAGCAAAGGAGTGCTCAACACATCGCGCACCGACCTAAACCCCCAGAAAAAAGAGTTTGCCACCTCACGTGATATCACCACTCTCGCCGAGGCGATGAAAGGAGCCGATGTATTCCTCGGGCTCTCCGTCAAAGATGTGGTCACAACAGAGATGGTGCAGTCGATGGCTGAGAAACCCATCGTGTTTGCCCTCGCAAATCCTGACCCCGAGATTTCATACGACAAGGCGATGGCTTCACGCCCAGACCTCATTTTTGCCACTGGCAGAAGCGACTATCCGAACCAGATTAACAATGTGCTAGGATTTCCCTATATTTTCCGCGGTGCACTTGACTCAGGAGCCACTACTATCAACGAGCCGATGAAACTCGCGGCAGTGAGAGCTATCGCACAGCTCGCCAAAGAGCCGGTGCCTCCAGTGGTCAATGCGGCATATAATATGGACAAACTCGAATTCGGTCGCGACTACATTCTGCCGAAACCTCTTGACCCGAGACTGCTCACATGGGTGGCTCCGGCTGTGGCACGCGGAGCTATGGAGAGCGGAGTGGCTAAACGCCCTATCACTGACTGGGACGCATACGAGGAGAAGCTGCGCAAACTCATGGGCTACGACAAGAAATTCCTACGCCGCATCTACGATAAGGCAAAAGAGCACCCCAAAAAAGTGGTGTTCGGCGAAGCGAATAC
>CAMWYV010000024.1 GCA_947178565.1 uncultured Porphyromonadaceae bacterium
TTGTTACGGTATGCTTTTAATCCGCAGTTGAAGTCGTGCAGATTCTTGATGCCGCTCACCTTGCGCGCGGTGGCGTTGAAAAGTTTAGTGGGTATGGTTTTGGATAACGGATCGTAGCGCTTTTTCTTCCAGCCGCTCACCAGATCATATCCATCCTTAGTTATCATGCGGTATAGCTCCGGAATTTCATCGGGGCTGTCCTGAAGATCTGCATCCATCGTTATGACGACATCGCCATGCGCGCGCTCAAATCCGGTGTTCAGCGCGGGCGACTTGCCGTAGTTTCGTCGGAAGCACACACCTTTTACCGACGGATTTTTCTGCGCGAGCTCCTTGATTACCGTCCATGAGTCGTCAGTGCTGCCGTCGTTTATGAAAATAATCTCGTAGGTGAAGGAGTTCTCCTTCATCACGCGCTCGATCCACTGCTCCAGTTCGGGCAGTGATTCGGCTTCATTATAGAGGGGTACAATTACTGAAATATCCATTTTATAGACTTTATTTTGTTGACTTCTTTTCTCCACGCGCCCTTGCGAGAACCGCCATCAGGAGCGAGAGGAGTGAGCCGGAAAATACTCCGAGCCAAATCATTTCAATCACTATCTGAATGGGAGTCGGTAAGATATGCGCGCTCACCATGCGGCGGAGCATATCCGCCATCTCCTCACCTTGTTTCCAACCCGAACCGCTGTAAAATTCAATAGCTTCCTGCACACGATCAGCAATGAAGTCGGGATTAATCCATTTGAGGTATATGACGGCGGCGAGTCCTGCGATGAGGCAGCCGCACAGAAATGTCATGATTCCCTGCATCCACAGAGATGAGAGCTGTGTGGTGTACAGGTCATTGATATATGAGCGGCGCAGAAAGGTGTAGATTATGAACGGCACTGACAGAAACAGAATAATACTTACAACCGACAGCAGCGGCACGGCGGTAGAGAATACTGCCGCAAAAAACATGGCACTGAGCAATATGCCGAATGGCAATCCGTCGTCTGCTCCTCTGCGGTATGGTGATGTTCCTGGTGCGCTCATCAGCAGAAATAAATGGGGTCAGTCGTGGTGATATGTGCCGATATGGCGCCGCTTTTTCTCTTCAAAAATATCGTCGATAGCAAAGAAAATTCCGGATTCCTCCACATCGCCGAAATTATCGTTGATCGCAGTGCCAAACATTTTCATCGTCGGGCTGAGACTCATGTAGGCATTTACGAGCGGCGGAATATTCACGCCGCAGTTTCTGATAGCCTTGTTGAGGATCTTGTAGTCCTCTGCAAAAGTTGTGCCTGTGAATAGAGCTGCCATAGCCGCTTCGTCATAACCTGCGTGAAGTGGTGTGATAGGACGAACCAGCTCCTCTGTGTCCGGGAAGTGACGGTTGAGGAAATATAAAATCATATCGCGGCAATTTCTTCGGTATGATGGATACATCGTCACCTTGCCGAAGAGATATTTAATCTCGGGATGCACAACGGTGAGTGCTCCGAGACCGTCCCATAGATTGTCAAGAGCGAACAGTGCCTTAGCCCCCGCCTTGGATGACTGGTATTCGGGGCGCACAAACGATCGTCCCAGTTCGATAGTGTAGGGGAGATAGTTGTCTATAAAGTTCTGCGAGAATCGGAACATGTGGGAGGTGGCGATTCTTGGCGATCCGTCAGGATTTTTTCTGATATTGGCACCGGTGATATATCTGTATCCTCCGAGAATCTGGTTAGAATCCGGATCCCACACGATAATCTGCCGGCATGGTGGATTCATTGTGTCAAACTCATCGATGTCGCATTCCTTTCCGGTACCTCCTCCGGCGTTTCTGAAAGAAATTTCCCTGAGTCTGCCAATTTCCCTCATTGTATTGGGGGCGGTGTGAGCATCCACCACATATATGAGATTGTTGCCCTTATTGGTTTCGCGAAGTAACCGCTCCGGCGTCAGTTCCGCCAGAATCAGCTCAGTGTCAACCGGGTCAATTATTTTCTCTTCCATACCTATTTATATCCCGCAGAAATATTCTGATCGGGAAGTGTGTAAACGATTTTCCTTATCTGCTGCGCCTGAACGGCAGCGGCGGTACCGCCTTTGAGGGAGGTGTATGGAACCGGCTTGCCGACATAAATGTCGAAAGAAGCGTTTTTACATCTGAACACCTCGCGTGGCAGGTATATCATCTCAATATTGAATTTTATGCCTGCGCGCTCACGCAGTCTCGCAAAATTATAAAAAAATCTTGAGTTGTTTCCGCTAAAATAAACCGGAATTACATCGCGCTTACTTGAAATGCACTTGTTTACGAACATTTTGTTCCATTTGAGGTCGGCGATGCCTTCCTTGAGTTTTCTTGACACTAGTCCGGCGGGGAAAATGATGATTGGATCCGGACCTTTAAATGCTTCATCTATCGCGATGCCGGTGGTTCGTGACTGCGCACCATGCTTGTTTACCGGCAGGAATATACCGTCAAGCGGCTTTACTGCCATAAGCAGGTCATTGACAGGGAAATGAATGGGCTCTCCATAGACTGATTCAATGAAATGAATCATGGCAATTCCGTCCAGTCCCCCGAGGGGATGGTTGCACACTATAGTAACACGGCGGTTTTCAGGAAGATTCTCCTTGCCGTGAACAGTGTATTTTATGTTGAGTTTGTCAAGAACAGCATCGCAAAACTGCGCTCCTCTCTTTCCGTCCGCATAGTCGAGCATCTCGTTCATCTTATCCTGACAGACGGTTTTTTCCATCCACCTGACCAGAGCGCGTGGAATAAACCTGCGATAGCGTGGCAGGCGGTCTCTGATAACCGCCCCCACATCTATTCTAAGCTTGTCATCACTACCCATCCGGCGAGTAGATTAATCAAGCAGGATAAATATCGTGTCTTGCAGCGAGAAGAGTGTTTTTCATAAGCGACACGATTGTCATCGGTCCCACTCCTCCCGGTACCGGTGTTATCCATGAACATTTGGGCGCGACATTCTCATAGTCAACATCGCCGCAAAGGCGGAATCCGCTTTTGCGTGAAGAGTCAGGCACACGTGTTGTGCCCACATCGATGATAACGGCACCCTCCTTTACCATATCTGCCGTAACGAATCCGGGTGAGCCGAGAGCGGCGATTATGATATCGGCTTTACGGCATATTTCCTTGATGTTTTTTGTTGCACTGTGGCATACGGTAACGGTGGCATCACCGGGAATGTGTTTCTGCATCATGAGGTTTGCCACGGGTTTGCCAACGATGTTGCTTCGTCCGAGAACCACGCATTCCGCACCTTTGGTGGGAATACCGTAGCGCTCAAGAAGCATGAGGATACCGGCGGGTGTCGCGCTTACGAAGCATGGAAGACCGATAGACATACGACCTACGTTTACAGGATGAAATCCATCTACATCTTTCTTGTAGTCAATCGCTTCGATTACTCTCTGCTCCGATATGTGCGCGGGAAGAGGCAGCTGAACTATGAAACCGTCCACGTCTGTATTTTTGTTCAGCTCATCAATGGTTTCAAGCAGTTTCTCTTCGGTAACATCATCTTCAAAGCGGATTAGGGTTGACTTGAAGCCACACTCCTCACACGCCTTTACCTTGTGTGCCACGTAGGTTTCGCTGCCGCCGTCGTGACCAACGAGAATAGCCGCGAGGTGAGGACGCTTTGCGCCATGAGCAAGCATCTGTGTGACAGTATCTGATATTTCCCGTTTTATATCGGTAGCTACTTGTTTTCCGTCAATTATCATGTGTAAGTCGTTATTATCGTTTATTTTATGAGTGCACGATTTGTGCACTCTGCTTTAATTATCGCGAAGATGAGTATCAAATCTATCTTCTGCGCATGGCACGCATCATCTTCATGGGATTTTTCATGGAGGTTGCGGCTTTCATCATTTTTCTTGTTTCCTCAAATTGCTTCAGCAATCGGTTCACCTCCTGAATATTGGTACCTGAGCCTTTTGCAATCCTCTGGCGGCGGCTGGTATTGATGATTTCGGGGCGCGCTCTCTCAGCCTTGGTCATGGATCGGATTATAGCCTCGATGCCTTTGAACGCATCATCATCAATGTCGATATCCTTTATGGCTTTTCCCACACCGGGAATCATCGCGGCAAGATCCTTTAGGTTACCCATCTTCTTGATCTGCTGAATCTGATTGAGGAAATCGTCAAAATTGAACTGATTTTTGGCGATTTTTCTCTGCAACTCAGCTGCTTCCTTCTCGTCGATAGCCTGTTGTGCTTTCTCCACGAGGGTAACGATATCACCCATGCCGAGAATACGGTCAGCCATACGCGCAGGGTGGAACTGGTCGAGTGCGTCAAGTTTTTCACCGGTACCTACAAATTTGATAGGTTTAGTCACCACCGTGCGGATAGAAAGCGCGGCACCTCCTCGGGTATCACCGTCGAGTTTAGTGAGAATAACACCGTCGAAATCAAGTCGGTCATTGAATTCCTTGGCGGTATTCACGGCATCCTGACCAGTCATCGCATCTACAACAAATAGGATTTCATTTGGCTTGACCGCTTTCTTGATAGCTGCAATCTCCTCCATCATCTGCTCATCTACAGCAAGACGACCGGCGGTATCGATAATCACCAGGTCATTGTGGTTTGCCTTAGCGTATCTGATAGCATTTTCTGCAATCTGAACGGGATTTTTGTTGCCCTCCTCGGTATATACAGGCACATCAATCTGCTCTGCAAGCACTTTCAACTGGTCTATGGCAGCAGGACGGTACACGTCGCAGGCAACGAGCAGCGGTCGCTTCGCTTTCTCGCTTTTGAGTTTCTTGGCGAGTTTTCCCGAGAAAGTAGTCTTACCTGATCCTTGAAGACCGGACATGAGGATTACCGTGGGATTGCCGCTTAGATTGATCTGCTCGGTTTCTCCCCCCATCAGGGCGGTAAGCTCATCGTGAACGATCTTGACCATCATCTCGCTCGGCTTAACTGCGGTGAGCACGTTCTGACCGAGTGCCTTAGCCTTTACAGTGTCGGTGAAGGTCTTCGCCACCTTATAGTTGACATCGGCATCAAGGAGGGCTCTTCGCACATCCTTGAGTGTTTCGGCAACATTTATTTCTGTAATCTTGCCCTGCCCCTTTAGGAGCTTGAAGCTTCTTTCGAGTCTTTCGCTAAGATTTTCAAACATATTCTTTATGAGTTAGTGAGGGAGTTTGTTTCGGTATCGGGGAAAATGACGCTTGGCTTGAAAGTGCGAGCCTCCTCTGGAGTCATTGTGGCGTAGCTCATGATGATTACGATGTCGCCGGGCTGCACTTTTCTCGCGGCTGCACCGTTGAGACAGATCACACCGCTGCCCGGGTCACCGGGAATAACGTATGTGTCCAATCTCTCTCCGTTGTTGTTGTTAACGATATATACTCTCTCTCCGGGTAGAATGCCGGCGGCTTCCATAAGGAGCGAGTCGATAGTGATGCTTCCGATATAGTTCAGGTTCGCCTGAGTTACGGTGACGCGGTGTATCTTCGATTTTAGTACTTCTATGAACATAAATAAGAGTACGGTTTAATATCTGATGTTGTCAATGAGCCGTACATCTCCGCAAAATACGGTGATGCAGCCCACAGGTTCTTTGGTCTCCTCCCAGTTTTTAATCGGCTGCATCGTCTTGCCATCAACGATCTCGTAGTATTCCACATTCATGTGAGGGAAAGAGTTTACGGTATCTATGACGAACCGCTTGGTCTGGTCAACAGTATGATCCTTAGCCCAGTCAACGCTTGATGCGAGAGTTTTTGCGATAGCCGGTGCGATAGCCCTCTGAGCGGGAGTGAGGCGCACATTTCTGCTGCTGAGTGCAAGCCCGTCCTCTTCGCGGCAGATAGGGCAAGGTACTATCTCGAGGTCAAAGCCTTCAAGCTCAACCATTTTGCGGATAACGGCAATCTGCTGGAAATCCTTTTCTCCGAAATATGCCCTAGTGGGTACGGTCATTGCAAATAGTTTGCTTACAATCTGAGCCACACCGTTGAAGTGCCCGGGGCGCATGGCTCCCTCCATCACTTCGGCTACCGGTCCGAGTTCAAACACTCTTGTGTCAGGCTCGGGATATATTTCCTCGACTGAGGGAATGAAAGCTATGTCAACTCCCCCCTCTTCAAGTAGCTTGCAGTCGGCTTTTTCGGTACGGGGATATGTTTTTAGATCATCCGGATTGTTGAATTGTGTGGGATTTACGAAAACGCTTGCCACCACAATGTCATTTTCCTTGCGTGCTCTTGCAATCAGACTCATGTGACCTGCATGGAGCGCGCCCATGGTGGGAACGAGTCCGATGGAAAGCCCTTGCCGACGTAGCTGCTCTGTTTTCTGCTCAAGTTCGGCGACTGTGCGTATTATTTCCATGTCTGTAGATAGTCTTTGAAAAATACTTTGCAAAAGTAATAAAAAAAGATGTGGTAAGGTGTGTTATTTTATATGAAGGAGCAATCTAACGGATAAAAAGGAGTAAATTTGCATAACAAATTCATAAAATGGAGCAAGAGTACGCATCGAGTCTGCTTGAAAACGCGGTGAGAGAACTGTCGCGTCTTCCCGGAGTGGGTCGGAAGACCGCGCTCCGTCTGGCTCTTCATATATTGCGGAGAGATGAGAGCGAGGGGGTTGCACTGGGGGAGTCAATCATCAATCTGCGTCAGAATATCCGCTACTGCCGTGTGTGTCACAATATCTCCGAGAGCGAGATGTGTGAGGTGTGCGGTTCGGAGCGTAGAGACCACAGTTGCGTGTGTGTGGTAGAGAATGTGCGCGATGTGATGAGTATCGAGAACACCGGGCAGTATGCGGGAGTGTATCATGTGCTCGGCGGAGTGATTTCTCCGATGGACGGTATCGGTCCCGATCAGCTTGAAATAGATAGCCTTGTGGAGCGTGTGCGCCTCGGTGGTGTCAAGGAGGTGATTCTCGCGCTTGCCTCCACAATGGAGGGGGACACAACAAACTTTTACATTTTCAGAAAGATAGGAAATATACCGGGTGTGAAAATCACCCAGCTTGCCCGTGGCATGGCTGTCGGTAACGAAATAGAATATACCGATGAGCTGACCCTCGGCAGGTCGATAGTTCAGCGCACTCTTTTCAGCGATTCTTTTAATTCTTAGCTTTATGGAACCCTTACTGAGCGATGATATGGTGCATCTGCGCGCGCTTGAGCCGGCAGATGCCGAACTGTTGTATCTGTGGGAAAATGACACCCGAATGTGGAATGTGGGGTGTGCCACCGCTCCATTCTCCCGCAAACAGCTTGAGGAATACATAGCGACTTATGACGCAGATATATACAGCGCCAGGCAGCTGCGACTGATGGTTGTTGAAAACAAGAGCGGCTGCGCGGTAGGCACAGCCGATCTATATGATTTCGACCCGGTGAATCAGAGGGCGGGTGTAGGTATTCTCATAGCAGAGGAGTATCGCGGCAGAAACTTCGGCGAGCGGGCTGTACGGCTCCTTGAGCGCTACGGTTTCATGCGGCTGGGTCTGCATCAGCTATGGGCAGTCGTGCCTGAGAGCAATTCGCCGTGCAGAAATCTTTTCGAGCATGCGGATTACCGTATCACCGGCAGACTCCGGTCATGGCTACGCCGTGGCAAGAGCTATGAGGACGCTTTTCTGTATCAACGGTTGAATATTGATGCAAACCGGGACATATAACCCTTGAACTGAGGGGTGTCTCTGAGTGCTCCTACAGTCACCACCCCATCGGCATCAACCCAATTGTGATAGTTGGCATATCCATTTTCCAGAGCTTTTTCCATACATTCGGCAGCCTTCTCCATACTTCCTTTTTCAGCATAATAGCATGCTCCGTAGTAGTTTATGGTTCCGTCATTGTCCGGTTGGTTTACGAGCAACGATGTCATCCATGAATCAGCTTCGGCGTCCTTTCCTATACGAGCGAGGGCGAATCCTTTGAGCGACTTTACATCGGATGGATCGCTTTCCAGTTCAGCCACTCTGGTGTATAGACTTTTTGCGAGTTCCGGCTGATTGAGTTTGGTTTCGCAAAGCCATGCTCTTTTCATTAGCAGTTCCGGATTGAGGGGATCGTTCAGAAGCGCTTCTGCGAGGGTGACAGACGCACCGGACACATCGTTGAGTGCTATCTGTGCGTCAGCCTTTGCATTGAGGGCGGCAACAAGACCCGGCTCTTTGGCAAGTGCCTTGCCGGTATTGGAGAGCGCTTCAGCGGGTTCGCCGAGTGCATTGAGAATATTTGCCTTTAGAGCGAAGTAGGGCGCGTTGTCAGGTGTTGCACTGATAGCGTAGTCGGCATTAGCGAGTGCGGTGTCATATTGACCGAGCGCATAGAAGCATTTTGCGAGTGAGGAGTTTAGTCCAGCGTATGAATACAGCTTGTCGTTCAGAATCTTGTCGTAGTCGGAGATTGCCGCGGTGTAGTTGTTGTGTGACTCGGCGATAGCCGCCCGGATGTAATAGAACATACCGACACGGGGCGCCTGCCTGATAGCGCGTGATAGCCCGTTCATTACCGCCGGGTAATTGGTATTGGCGAGTTCGACAAGTGCGGCAAGTGCCTTGCCGTTAGACGAGTCGTCAGTGGTAAGGGCTATGATGTAGTCGTCAACCGCTCCTTCGGCATTTCCCATCATGGTGCGGATGTTTGCGCGACGTATATATGACTCGGCGGTAGAGGGGAAAAGGTCAACGGCTCTGTCGGCATAGTCGTTGGCGATACCGATATTGTTTTCCTTGACAGCCACGCGGGAGAGACCGAACATCGCTTCCTGATTGTGGGGGAAGGCGCGGAGAAGTTTTGTGTAGTCGGACTTCGCGTTAGTGTATTGTCCGAGACTGAATTCAATATTAGCTCTCTGCTGTATGCAGGAGTATGATTCTGGATTGAAGGCGAGAGCCGAGTTGATGTCATTGAGGGCATCGCTGTATTTATGGCGCATCTCGTTGATGGATGCTCTGAGGCGGTATGCCCCGAATCTCACTTCCCTGGCGTTTTCGGGAGCATATCGAAGAGCATGGTTCACGTCGTCGAGTGCCT
>CAMWYV010000025.1 GCA_947178565.1 uncultured Porphyromonadaceae bacterium
TCGCAAACGTGAAGAACGGAGCTACCCTCCGTATCTCTTTCGTGGGATGCAAACCCGCTACAGTCAAATGGGAAGGCACTCCGCTCACAATCACACTTGAAGACGACATCGAAACCCTTGATGAGGTTGTGGTTGTCGGCTTCGGTACACAGAAAAAAGTAAACCTCACAGGTGCTGTTTCTACCGTCAGCGGTAAGGAAATCGCAGCGCGTCCCGTAAACACTGTTGCTGATGCTCTTCAGGGTATGGCTGCAGGTCTTGACGTGCTTGGTGCCGCTCGCGGTGGTCAGCTCGGTGCCGCCCGTTCAATGAACATCCGCGGTACAGGTACTATCGGCTCCGGTTCTTCAGTTAACCCCCTCGTTCTTATTGACGGCATGGAAGGTGACATCAACCAGCTCAACCCTGCCGACGTTGAAAACATCTCTATCCTCAAGGACGCTGCCGCTGCATCAATCTACGGTAGCCGTGCTGCCGGTGGTGTCATTCTTATCACTACCCGCACAGGTAAGGAAGGTAAGGTTTCTGTAAACTACAGCGACTCTTTCCGTTGGAGCAGCGCAGTGGGCATGCCTAAGATGGCGGACTCATGGACATGGGCTAACGTGATGAATCAGGCTGCAAACAACAACGGTCAGAACTGGTTCTCACAGGACTATCTCGACAAACTGAAAGAAGTTGTTGCAGATCCCTCCAAGGCTACTATGTTCCGTAACCCCACCAACAACCACTGGGAAGTTTGGGATTTGACCGATATCCTTCCTATCGGTAATACCGACTGGCTGGACGAGCATTTCGGCACCACTCCTTTCTCACAGGAGCACAATATCTCTCTTAACGGCGGTACCGACAAGTATAACTACTACTTCTCCGGCAACCTCCTCTCTCAGGACGGTACCCTCCGCTATGGTAAGGATAACCTGCAGCGCTACACCATCAACGGCAAAATCAACGTGCAGATAGCCAAGTGGCTTCGCTTCGGCTACAGCACCCGTTGGTATCGCGGTCAATATGACGCGCCTTCATTCGTGAACACCGCGGCATACAATGAGCTCTATCACAATATCGTGCGCTACTGGCCTATCATACCTACCCACGACCCCAACGGCTATCCGGTTGTTGAGTCATTCATTGACGGTATGGAAAATGGCGGTCGCTATAAGACTGCAGAGGATAAGCTTGATCATCAGTTCTCATTTATCCTTACTCCGCTCAAGGGTCTTACAGTTAACGCTGAGTTCAACTACCGTACTATCCACTATAACCAGAGTCAGGTTATACAGCAGGCATACGGATGGGACTGCGATGGTGAGGCTTACGAAAACAACCCGAACGGCTACCCCTACGGTGCCGGTGGTTCAGGGTCACGCATCACTGAATACAACCAGAGGGCAAACTATTTCAACCCCAATGTGTTCGGTACATATAGCTTCACAGTGGGCGATGGCAACGAATTCAAGGTTATGGCTGGTTTCCAGAGCGAATGGTACAACCAGAAATATTTCAGCGCCCAGCGCAACGGTATCATTAACCGTCTGCCTTATCTCTCTATGACAAACGGTAACACGACAACCGTTGGCGGCGGCGAAGACACATGGTCAACCGCAGGTTGGTTCGGACGTATCAACTACGACTACAAAGGACGCTACCTCGTTGAAGGCAATATCCGTTATGACGGTTCTTCACGTTTCCGCAGCGGAAACCGCTGGACAACAAGCCCCTCTTTCTCACTCGGTTGGAATGTGGCTCGCGAGGCATTCATGGAGAATACCAATTCATGGCTCAATACTTTGAAAGCGCGCTACTCATGGGGTAAACTCGGTAACCAGAACACCGACAACTGGTATCCCACTTATGTTACCATGGGCTATGCTGCCAATGCATCAGGCTGGCTTGTGGGCGGTAAAAAGGATGCTATCGCAGCAATGCCGAGTCTCGTTTCCTCTTCACTCACATGGGAAAAGAACCGCACATGGGATATAGGTCTCGACTGGGGTATGTTCAACAACCGTTTCACAGGTACTTTTGACTACTACAACCGCCGCACACAGGATATGGTAGGTCCCGGCTATGTGCTTCCTACTGTATTCGGCGCGACTGTGCCTAAAACCAACAACCTTGCTATGACATCCAGAGGTTGGGAACTTACCATCAGCTGGCGTGACCGTATCCAGGATTTCAGCTACGGCGTTACTTTCAACCTCTATGACCACACAACAACAGTTGACGAGTATCCTACCAACGATACCTATGACCTCGGCAACTACTATAATGGAAGAAAGCTCGGCGAGATCTGGGGTTATACCTCAGTAGGTATTGCGAAGTCCAACGAAGAGATGAACGCTCATCTTGACGCTCTTGATGCAGCTTATACAGCTAAAAATGGTAAAGCACCCGCAAGCCCGCGTACCGGTCAGAACCGCTTGGGCACCGGATGGCAGGCTGGTGATATGATGTATGCCGATCTCAATGGTGATGGTGTTATCAGCACCGGTGCATATACACTTGACAATCATGGTGACCTCAGCGTGATCGGTAACTCCACTCCCCGCTACAACTTCGGTCTCAATCTCGAAGCTCAGTATAAAGGCTTTGACTTGAAAGTATTCTTCCAGGGCACAATGAAGCGTGATTATTGGGCAGGCGGCCCCATGATGTTCGGCGCATGTCAGCAAGGTAAATGGCAGGCTGTAGTGTTTGAGCCGCAGCTCGACTACTTCCGCCCGGAAGATACAACCGATCCCCTTGGTCCCAACGTGAACTCTTATCTTCCCCGTGTAAACTGGGGTGGTCCCAGCAACACCACAACACAGACAAAATATCTCCAGAACGCAGCTTACTGCCGTCTGAAGAATGTAACTCTCGGATACACTATCCCCACACAGCTGACACACAAGCTCTATATCGAGCGTGCACGTGTATTCGTATCGGGTGAGAACCTTGCCAATATCACCAACTTCACCAAGATGGGCGATCCCGAACTTATCGAAGCATACAACAACGGCTACGGATTCGCAAAGGTTTATCCCATTTCGCGTGTGTTCTCAGTCGGTCTTAATGTAACTTTCTAAATCTGACCTTTCATTATGAAAAAAATATTCAGTACAGCATTTGCTGTGGTAGCTGCGTTGGGATTCTCATCCTGCAACGACTTTCTCAACCAGCAGCCTGAAGACAAGCTGATTCCGGAGACTTTCTTCAATAATCCGTCTAATCTTCTGGCATACACGCTCAATTTCTATACAGTTTTCCCGAACCATACTACCAATACTTATCAGCTCGGCACATTCTCATCTGACAACGGCACGGATAACCAGGTGTTCCGCACTATCGGTTCAATGTATGTGCCCGGCGAATGGCGTGTGGGAAGTGGTACCAACAACTGGGCGTTCGGCAACATCCGTTCGATGAACTACTTCATCGCCAATACCGAGGCTGCTATCGCTGCCGGAACTGTAAGCGGTTCCGAGGCTCTTATCAACCAGGCTCTCGGCGAGGGATACTTCTTCCGCGCATACTCATACTGGCAGTATTACTCGGAAGTGGGTGACTATCCTATCACTGACGAGGTGCTCCCCGATGATATGGAAGTGCTTCTCGAGGCTTCAAAGCGTCAGCCCCGCAATAAGGTGGCTCGTCATATTCTTGCCGACCTTGAAAAAGCTATCCAGTATCTTCCCGAAACATCTTCCTATGGCAAGAATGGTTTGTCTAAGGATGCTGCACGTCTGTTCCGCAGCCGCGTGGCTCTTTTCGAGGGTACATGGCTGAAGAGTCACAAAGGCACTGCTCTCGTGCCCGGCGGACCCGGTTGGCCCGGAGATGCAAGCATGCTTGACGGCTTCAATATCGACACGGAGATCTCTTACTTCCTCACCGAGGCTATGACCTCTGCAAAAGCGGTAGGTGATAAGTTTGTCAACAACCTTGTGCAGAATACCGATGCTCCCGAAGGCATGACATCAGGCTTTACCGAAGCTAACCCCTACTACTGCATGTTCTCTGCAGTAGATCCCAGCAAATACAGCGAAGTGCTTCTTTACAGAGGTTTCAGCATTTCACAGAATGTTTCCACCCAGATTCAGGCTCAGTTCCAGAAAAATGCAGGTGGTACAGGCTGGACACGCGGTATGGTCAACTCATTCCTCATGCGCAACGGTCTCCCCATCTATGCAGCAGGATCCGGTTATGATCCCGAATGGGAAAATCAGGGTGTCTCAGCCACTATCCAGGATCGTGACTCACGTCTCATGATCTTCACCAAGGGAGACAATTCTGTAATCTCTCTCGGTCTTGACGGTGTATCTCCCAGCCTCTACAACATGAACTGGATGTTCAGCGCGGACGACGCTACCCGTTGCCCCACCGGCTACGCTGTCAAGAAAGGTCAGGGCTATGACTATAAGGAAGCTCAGGGTAACCTTCAGTCTGTTACCGCATCTATCGTATTCCGTGCTGCGGAGGCTCTCCTCAACTATATGGAGGCTTGTGTTGAACTCAACGGAAACGTTGACGGAACAGCCGAAAGCTACTGGAAGGCACTTCGCCGTCGCGCTTATGTTGATGAAGACTACACAAAGACCGTTGCCGCAACTGTAATGTCAGAAGAAGCGAAGGGTGACTGGGGAGCATATACTCAGGGCTCACTCGTATCTCCTCTCCTTTACAACGTTCGCCGTGAGCGTCGCAACGAGCTCTGTGCCGAAGGTCTCCGTCTGCTTGACCTCCGTCGTTGGTGTGCTATGGATCAGCTCATCGCTAATCCTTATCAGATCGAGGGTATCAAGTACTGGGGCACTGTTTACAATGATCCACAATCACCTCTGGCTATCAAGAATTCCGACGGTGTATATATCGCGCCTGTTGTGGATGAAAACGGCAGCAATGGAAATATGTCACCTAAGGCAAACAGCCTCTATGTGCGTCCCTTCCAGATCAGCCGTGCTGAGAATCTTGTTTGGGATGGTCTGAAATTCACCCGCGCTCACTACCTCTCACCCATCGGTTACACAGCATTTGTTAATGCTTCGGTTAATCGCGATGATGTTTCCACCTCCGTGATTTACCAGAATCCCGGATGGCCGGTGGAATCTGGCGAAGGTGCCTTTGAAATCAAATAATTTTTGAAAATCGATAACACGTTTTTGGAAAAGATGACGCATAGATAGTGCGGATATCCCCAAATTAGGTTAATAAATGGGTGAAGCCCCGAGGAGAATCATCTCCCCGGGGCTTTTTAGTCGCGGGAGAGTAAAGGAGATTTGGCGGGAATGTAATTTTTTTATTAATTTGCAGGACTAATACAATCAGAAATCACAGTGCGTACCCTTTTTCTATCCATGATTCTTGCCCTGCTTCTGCCTTTTATCAAGGTTGAGGCGCGCGATGTCACTCCACATACCATTGATTCACTTTACGCAGAGCTCAAGGAGGCCCCTTATCCTGCCGACAGTATAATGGAACTCTACAATATTTTTGATGCAAGTCCCAGAGGAGAACAGAAAAAATTGGCAAGAAATTTATACAGCATAGCAAAGCGGACTAATGACATTAAAGTGCAGTTGGATATTCTTAGAAATCTCGGAAATATTTATCTGGGTAATGACAGTGCGCAGAGTCTCATTATAAGCGAAGCTGAAAAATTGCCGTCCGGACCGGAACAGAAAGAAACCCTTATGTTTCTGCGATTACTCAGGGTAACCACTAATTCCCTGATGGCTACCCCGGAACAGAGACAGAAATATATGGGGGATGCGTTAAACAAGTATAAGAACAGAGATGACAAGATGTTGGTTCTCAATCAGCTTGAGTTGCTTTACACTTTGTGTGTGTATCTTGATGCAACCGTACAGGGAGAACTTTTGGAAAAATATATGGAGGAATCGGAAGAGAAGATCAATAAATTACCTTTCGGGCTGTATGCTTTCCAAAATATGTTCTATGCCCACTTCGCTCTGATGTACACCCGCAGCATGCACTATGAAAAGGCTGTTGAGGCAGATCGGAAACTTCTCGGAATTATGGATGATCTGGAGAAGGAATACTACCGGCAGGGGAGGGTTTTCAAGGATTTTGACCGTAACCGTTACATATGCTACAGGCGAATGCTGTATAATTATCCCGCATTGTCACGGGGCGAGATTGAGAATATCATGAAGCGGATATGGAATCTGGTTTCGTGCAATGCTGATTTGAGAGCTGATTTTCAGTCAAGACCTCTTGCTGAGGCGTTCTATTATATGGCTGTAAAGGATTATGTCAATGCCAAGGATATTCTGGTATCTCTGCTTGACAGTGATCTCGGGGGTAATGAATATCTCAGACCGAGACTGTCGGATATGCTCTGCACTGCAGCTGAGGCAACCGGTGACAAAGAACTTTATACAACCGCATTGAAGAAATATGTGGATATCCTGAAAAATCAGATTGAAATGAAGAGTCAGGATCGTTCCCGCGAGCTTCAGATAATTTACGAGATGGATAATCTGACACGCGAGAATGAGAGATTGGAGGAGGTCACCGCTCTTGCTGAACTCAGGCACCAGAAATTTATTATGATTGGGGTAGGGGTGATAGGAGTGATTCTTCTAATAGGTGTGCTTGTGATGTTCAGGCTTTATCGCAGGGCACGTAAATTGTCAAAAGGTCTGTCAAAAACAAATATTGCTCTTGAAAGGGAGCGCAATGCATTGAAAGAGAGCGAGAGGCAGCTTATTGATGCGAGAGACAAGGCTGATTCAGTGTCAAAGATGAAGAGTGATTTTCTTGACAACATGACTCATGAGGTGCTTGAACCATTGAACGCTATCAGCGGATACACACAGCTTATTGTTGACAGTATCGGACCCGATCTGCAGAAACGTCTTGAAAAGTATGTGAAGATAGTCGATATGAACTGCGAGCTGCTCAACACTGTGGTTACGGATGCGATATCATTGTCCTCGCTGTCAAAGGATACCCTGTCGATTGTAAGGCATAAGGTATCGCTCAATAAAATATGCAATGACGCTTTGTCAAGCATAAGATATGCTCCTAAACCAGGGGTAGAAGTGAATTTCCTTAAAGAGGGAGTGTCGGATATTACCGTTGAAACAGACCCTACACGAGTGCAGCAGGTTCTGGCGAATCTCCTGCATAACGGAGCCAAGTTTACCGATATAGGAAATGTGACGTTGGATTATGAATTGGATAAGAAAAACAATATCATTTCATTCACGGTTACAGATACCGGTTCCGGTATTCCGGAAGGTAAGGAAGATGTGATTTTTGAGCGGTTTGAAAAGGTTGATCCACATTCTCAGGGTCTCGGTCTCGGTTTGTCAATAGCACGCCAGATAGCACAGCTGCTCGGTGGAGATGTTGTGCTTGACAAGAACTATCATAGGGGTGCTAAATTTATCTTTACACTTCCGTTGAAGTAATAAGTGAGGTGTGAGAGGTAAAGGTACAATTCTGCTTTTTTTGTACCTTTGTGGCTACTTATAGTAGCTTTACGTCCGGATGAACAATAAAAATATTATGTCTGATGCCTCGGCGGCATTGAAATCGGCTCTGAAGTCACGGGTGATTGTGCTTGATGGAGCAATGGGGACTATGATTCAGCGGCTCGGATTGGATGAGCGGGATTATGTTCCGGAGTCTCTTCAATTTTCGTCGATATCGCTCAAAGGGTGTAATGATTTGCTGAATATCACTGTCCCGGATAAAATCAAGGAAATTCACAAGAGCTATATCAATGCCGGGGCTGCAATAATAGAGACAAATACTTTTAATGCGAATGCATTGAGCCTCAGGGAATACGGAGCGGAATCGCTTGTCGGTCCCATTAACCGTGCAGGTGTGCGCATAGCACGTGAGGCGATAGCTGAATGTAGCGCTGAGGCATGGGTTGCCGGAAGTATCGGTCCCGGAAGTCATTCTCTGTCACTTGCCTCTGAAATTGAAACGGAAAACCCGGTTACATGGAATGATGTGGAGGCAGCAGTGTATGAGCAGGCTTACTCTTTGATCGATGCCGGGGTGGATGTGCTGCTGCTTGAAACAGTGTTTGACGGACTGAATGCAAAGGCAGCTGTTCATGCGATTATGCGAGCGATGGATGATTTGTGTCGCGAAGTGCCTGTGATGATTTCGGCTACCCTTAATCAAGGGGGTAGGATTCTAAGCGGTCAGACTCTCGATGCTTTTATCGCTACGGTTGCACATGCTGATCCTATTTCTGTGGGACTAAACTGCGGTTTCGGTGCTGATGAACTGACACGGTATATTGATACTTTGCAGGATATGCCCTTTGCCCTGAGTATTCATCCTAATGCCGGACTCCCTGATGCGTTAGGTAATTACAAAGAGACTCCCGGGGCAATGGCTGAAAAGCTGCGTCCGTATATTGAAGGGGGGAAGCTCAATATTGTGGGCGGATGTTGCGGCACTACCCCGGCGCATATCGGTGCGATAGCTGAAGTAGTGAGGTGTGCCAAGGTTCGACCGGTTCCGGAAAAAAACGGGCGGTTGACTCTTGCCGGACTTGAGGTGTTTACCCCCGGAGGGTTTGTCAAGATAGGAGAGCGGTGTAATGTTGCCGGTAGCCGTAAGTTCCTTCGGTTGATAAATGAGGGTTCATTTGATGAAGCTGCCTCTATAGCAGCCGCTCAGGTGAAAGCCGGAGCCGACGTTATCGATATAAATATGGATGACCCGATGCTTGATGCCGCCGAATGTATGTGCGATTTCATATCTGTTATCTCTGCCGAGCCCGAAATAGCCAAAGCACCCTTGATG
>CAMWYV010000026.1 GCA_947178565.1 uncultured Porphyromonadaceae bacterium
ATATTCAGGTTGCCCAATTGAAACATTATACTTAGGGCGTAATCTCTCTTATGAAAAATATGAACCTTTCAATGGTAACAAGACAATAAATGCAGTCACAATCGGCAATTCCGTAACGGAAATAGGAAAATCCGCTTTCTACAACTGCTCCAACCTTAGAGAACTTACGATTGAAGATGGGGGAGCAGCATTGAAATTAGGGGCAGGTGTATATTCAGGTTGCCCAATTGAAACATTATACTTAGGGCGTAATCTCTCTTATGAATATGCTCCGTTTAAGTATAAAAGGACTATCAAATCAGTCGCAATCGGCGATTCGGTTACTGAAATAGGAGAATCCGCTTTCGAAGGTTGTGAGGGGATGAATGAGGTGCAAATCTCATCTTTGGAATCCTGGTGTATGATAAATTTTGGGAATGTTACTGCAAATCCATTATTTTACGCACATAATCTTTACTTGAATGGTGACCTTGTAAGGGACCTGGTTATTCCTGAAGCGGTATCTGAAATTAAGGCTTATGCTTTCTATGTATGTGATTTCAAGGATATTTTATCTAAGGCTAAATGTGCTCCTACTATTTATGAAAATAGTTTTTCCGATTTCACCTACAATTACAGTAAAGTCTCTATTCCACAAGGATCAAAAGATAGCTACAAATCTAAATGGGCAAAATTCAAGCACCTCATGCCTGACAATCCAATAAAGAAGATTTATACCATTAATACTCCGGGCGACTTGATGACCCAGGTGGCTATGGATGAGGTTGATGATATCGTTGAGATAAAGCTAATCGGTGAAATCAATGGCACTGATATTCTGACGATGAATAAAATGGTCAATCTCACTTCAATTGATTTGACCGAGGCAACAATAGTAGAGGGTGGAATGCCCTACTATGAAATCGATAATAATCGTTTTGGAACTCAGAACAATACATTGGGGTACTATTGGGCATATAATCTGAATATTTTGACATCTATACAACTGCCCGAAAGTCTTACTTCTATAGGAGATTATGCGTTTTATAATCTTGCTTATTTGTCAGAGTTGGGAATTCCCAAATCGGTTACTGAGATTGGTAATTACGCTTTCTCCGGATGCGATTCATTGACCTCTGTTATCATCCCGGATTCGGTCGCTAAAATCGGTAAAAAAGCTTTTGACGGCTGCGAGTCACTGACAGAAGTGCATATATCATCTTTGGAATCTTGGTGTAAAATTGATTTCGGTGACAATAAATCAAATCCATTATGTTATGCTCATAATCTTTACTTAGATGGTGAATTGATTAATGCTCTGGTTATCCCGGAGTCAATCTCAGAAATCAATAGTTATGCGTTTTCCGGGTGCTCGGCACTGACCTCCGTCTCAATCCCCAATTCGATAATTTCTATGGGGTCGAACGCTTTTAGCGATTGTTCGGGTCTGAAAGAGGTTCATATCTCATCTCTTGAATCTTGGTGTATGATAAATTTTGGGGATGCAACTACAAATCCGTTATATTACGCACATAACCTATACTTGAATGATGAGCAGATAGATAGTTTGGTTATTCCGGAAATTATATCAGAAATTAAACAGTACGCGTTTAACGGATGTTCAAGCCTGACATCGGTTATGATTCCAAGTTCTGTAACTACAATCGATAACTATGCGTTTTCCGGGTGCACCGGTATAAATGAATTTACGCTTGAAGATGGTAACACAACATTGTCATTAGGCAATAATGGCAATTACACTGATTTATTCTCAGATTGCCCGATTGAAACTTTATACTTAGGACGTAATCTGTCGTATAGTAGTAGCTATGCTCCTTTTAAGGATAAAAAGACACTAAAATCAGTCACAATTGGTAATTCAGTCACTTCAATTGGTTCATCCGCTTTCTCAGGTTGCTCGGCATTAAGCACTTTAACTCTTCCCGGTTCTGTGAGGAGTATAGGCTCACAAGCATTCTCAAACTGCGCAGCATTGACTGAGGTCACCGCTATTAATCCTATTCCGGCAGTAATTGAAAGCAATACTTTCTCGGGATGCACAGACCAGACTACCCTTAATGTGCCTGACGGCAGCAGGAATATTTATTGGATGCATCCTTTCTGGGGTAAGTTTAGAACAATTAATGCTACCGTTATTGATAGCGAGGAGGAATTCGTTGAGGATAATGTCACTTACCACATAACTTCCGAACTAATTGGTACTGTGGAGGTTTCGGCAGCGAATATCAATACTAAATCAAGAGCCGGCATAAAGGTTGTTATCCCGGAGGAAGTAACATATAACAATCAGGTTTATACAGTTGCGGGCATTGCCAACAATGGCTTTGAGGGCGCTGATATTTCAGCTATCACCTTACCTGAGACAATCAGTTATGTAGGACTTGGTGCATTCAAGGGCTGCAATAATATCACCTCTGTGACCTCTCTGGCAAAGCTACCGCCGTCCGTTGACGCAAGCTCTTTTGATGAGTCGGTTTACGGTAAAGCAACATTGGTTGTTGATCCCTCCGCAGAGAGTGCCTATAGGAATAATGAGATTTGGAGTAAATTCTTTACTATCAGCCCTACAGGCATCGAGGAGATTGAGGCTGATGAAGAGAGTGCTGTGCGGGTTGAGGGAGGTGATATTATCGCGCCGGAGGGTAGCGAGGTGTATGACCTCAACGGAAGGAGAGTCAAAGCTACCAACCTTGCAAAAGGCATCTACATTGTCCGTCTCGGCAGCAAAGCCGTGAAAGTCATGGTGAAATAACGCGCATCGGAGATGCGCTCGTGGTTGAAAACCCCATACGATGACGCATAACATCGAGTATGGGGAACTGAGAACCACCGTATATAAAGGAGTTTCGGAGAAACGACTGTGGATTAATGACAGTCGCATCTCCGACGCTCCTTTTTTTATACCCTCTACTCACCCCACACTCAGCGCGTTGCGCTATCGTGTGGGGCTTTCAACAACCGCGGCTTCTCCGAAGCCACTTCCGATGATTCCGACACCCTATAGGTAAGCCCTCCAGGCTTCCGCCACGGCATCGCCTCTACGAGGCTCAGAGAGGGGACGGCTTCCTGCCCCAACCTGCGCTGACGCTTGGTTGGGGTTGTTCACAGACTCGCTCCTGCGGAGCTGATGCAGGGCGGACATGACATCCGATTATTTTCCGAATTCCCCGATTCTTCCGAAGCACGTGGGTGAGCGCATGGGCGATTTTTTTCGTGTGCAGTCATGCTTTTGTCAGGCAAATTGACTAAATTCGCTAATTATTCAATCGATATAATATTTATGTGGAGAATTTGTGTGTTGGCATCAGTATTGTTTGCCAATTGTATGTGTTACGGGCAAACCGTTTTCAATATGAGTGATTTCGGCATCAAACCCGGTGCGAAAACTGACTGTACCGTCAAAATGGCGAGAGCACTTGAGATAATTGCCGAGCAGACCGGCAAACATGACGTTATTCTGAATTTTGAATCCGGCACATATAATTTTTACCCCGAAAAGGCTGTAAAAAGAAACTATTATATCTCCAATCATGATCAGAGCGATTTCAAAAAAGTAGGTATAGACATCTCCGGGTGGAAAAATCTGACAATCAATGGAAACAATGCCAAACTGATATTTCACGGAAGAATGCTTCCGGTTGCCATTGTCAATAGCACGAATTGCACCTTGACCGGAATGAGTATTGACTTTGAAGACACTCAGATCTGTCAGGTAACGGTAGTATCCAATAATACCGAGGGGCTTACTTTCAAGGTTGACGGCAACTGCCGCGGTTATGTCAACAAGCAAGGACGGTTCATCGTGAAAGGCTACGACTGGGAGGTCGCACCCGGCTCCGCCATAGCTTTCGAGCCTGACAGCCGCCGGATGGTGTATCGCAGCAGCGATGTGTGGGCTCCCTTAGATAGCGTGATAACTTTAAGCGGTGGGCTTTATCGCGCTCCCAAGTGGAAAAACGGTCAGTTGCAACCGGGAACCAAACTTGCATTACGCTCATGGGCGCGTCCCAACCCCGGAATATTTTTAAGCGAGAGTGTCACCACCAGTCTGAAAAACATCAAGGTGCACTATGCCGAGGGGATGGGTCTTCTGGCTCAGCTGTGTGAAAACATCAGTCTTGACGGTTTCTCCGTATGTCTCCGTGAAGATAATGACTGGCGCTATTACACTACTCAAGCCGATGCCACTCATTTCTCCGGATGCAAAGGGCATATATCATCTGTCAACGGTATGTATGAGCACATGATGGATGATGCGATAAATGTACACGGCACCTATCTTAAAATCATCGAACGCATTGACAATCATACTGTCATCGGAAAATATATGCATCCTCAGAGCTATGGTTTCAAATGGGGTGAACCGGGAGACAGTGTTCAGTTTGTAGCAAGCCGCACGATGGATTTGACCGGACAGCCAAATATAATTGCCTCCATATCTCCGTATGACAAAGACGAAATCACAGGCGCCAAACTTATGAAAGTGACTTTCAGAGAACCGTTGGACAGCGTCATATCACCGGAAAACAGCTGCGGAATGGAAAACCTGACATGGACTCCAAGCGTAGAGTTCAACCATAATGTCGTGAGAAACAACCGTGCCAGAGGCAGTTTATTTTCAACTCCCAAAAAGGTAGTTGCCATGAACAACCTCTTTGACCACACCAGCGGCACCGCGATATTGCTTTGCGGCGACTGCAACGGCTGGTATGAAACCGGAGCCTGCCGCGATGTCCTGATAAAGGAAAACCGATTCGTCAATTCACTCACAAGCTTGTTTCAGTTTACTGAAGCGATTATCTCAATCTATCCTGAAATTCCTGATCTTGGCAGTCAGAATGGCTATTTCCACAGCAATATAACTATTGATGGTAATAGATTCGAAACCTTTGACAATCCGGTGCTATATGCTAAATCTGTAGATGGAATCAGCTTCCGCAATAATACAGTTGTGAAAAACAGCGATTATCCAGCCTTCCACCGAAACCGCTTCACTTTCAGATTCCAGAGAGTGAAGAACGCCACCATAGAGCAAAACAATATCGAGAATCCAAGCATGAGTATCGAATAGCAACAACAAAAATCAGCATCCCATAATGGAATGCTGATTTTTGTTACTTATTTAATTTGATTATTTCTTTGATTCAAGATAGTCGGCGTGGTACTCGTCAAGAATCTTGCGGATAGCCGCACCAATCTTCAGGTATGCATCATCATCAAGATTTGCGAGTGAAGCTCTTACCGACCATTCGGGACCGTCAAAGCCGTCACCGTTAAGAAGCACTATCGAGGTCTCATTGGCAAGACGGAGCACAAAGTCAAGAGGCAGATAGTTTTCTCTCATATACTTAGCAAAGTCCTCGCCATAGAACTTCTTCGCCCATACCATCATATCGATTTCACTGTAGTAGCCCGCACGGTTTGGATCCGGCTGCAATGTGAATCCGGTGGTGCTCCACAGATTGCTCAGACGGTGGTGAATCATATTGATCAGCTTAGGCTGAATATCCTCCCGGTGCAGGAATGCAAATGCCGAGAAGAGCGCCATCTGAATCTGCTGCGGAGTTGACAGACCGGCTGTGTGGTTGAGGGCTACAAGACGGCTGTCGGCAACCAGACGGTCGATAAATTTCAGCTTTCTGGGCTCAAGAGTCAGCGACCTGTATCTTTCATCAAGCTCTTTCTTCTCATTTTCGGGAAGTTCTGAAATAAGTTTGTCAAACACATTGTCCGGTCTGAGCGCCATAGCAGCCACTCTCCAGCCGGTAGCTCCAAAGTATTTCGAGAATGAATACAGGCAGATAGTGTTGTATGGCAACACATACATCAGAGACTTGAAGCCTTTGATAAATGTACCGTAAACATCATCGGTGATAATCATCAGATCAGGATTATCCTTTTTCACAACATCCACAATCTGGTCAAGAACATCCTGCGCCATACAAACGCTCGGCGGATTAGACGGATTGGTTACGCATACCACCTTGACAGCCGGATCGCGGAGCTTGTCAATCTCCTCTTTGTCATACTGCCAGTCATGATAGCCGTCTTTCTCAACCTTGTTAGCGCTCACATACACTATCTCGTAGCCGAACTCTGCAAGCTCCGGAATTTCGAGATATGGAGTGAAACAAGGAGTAAGAAGTGCTATCTTATCACCCTTTTTAAGGAGTTTATTGGCTTTCAGCGAGTCAAACATATAGCACATGCCTGCGGTGCTCCCTTCGGTTGCGAACAGATCATACTCAGTATCGTCACCTTCGCCACCCATTGCCCAACGGAGATATTCACGGGTAATAATCTCGGTATATTTCAGTATTCTCGGAGGAGTCGGATACTGGTCACCGATAATACCGTCAACGAGTTCGAATACAAAGTCATCCGGATCGGCTTTAAGGTCACCGGTAACATGAGTATAGAAATGGCGGAGCACCTTACCTCCTATCTCATCTTTGTGATGGTCGAGGAATTCTTCAAATCTTGAAGCTATTCCATCCTGAACCGGCATACCGACAATTCCCCACTTCTCGTCATAGGCGTTTCTGTCAACTTCCTCCATGGCAAAGTCACCGAGAAGAAAAAACGCTTTGCGGGGATAGCTGAGAATCCAGTTGGGATTACCACGACCTGCATTCAAGAAAGTTGCTGTTGACCGACGTGCTCTTTTTTCAGCAAGCTCTATGAGTGTTCCTTTGATTTCAAATGGACTCATAGCTGACAGTTTCTTCTGAAAGGACTTACTTTCAGGATTAATTTCTTTTTGATTCATAATGATATAAGTGTTTTATGATAATGTATGTATCTGTTATTAAACCGTCATCAGCACAATAGCAACTCCCATCAGAATCAAGAGTGTATTGCCGATGGCGTATGTGACCGTGTATCCGAGCGCAGGCACAGTGCTGCCGATTGCATCCTGTACGGCGCCGAGAGTTGCAGTGGTGGTTCTTGCACCGGCAGTACATCCGAGATTCACAGCCGGTCGGAACTTAAACACCTTCGCTCCAAGAAACATTGCAATGATAAGAGGTACTGCCGTTGCGAATATTCCAACAAAGAATACAGAGAAACCAACCTGTTGCAGACCGCTCACGAATGAAGGACCTGATGTAATGCCTATAACGGCGATAAACATATTCAGCCCGAGGTTATTCATAACCCAGACGGCAGGTTTTGGTATTCTTCCGAAAGTGGGATGTTTGGAGCGTAACCAACCTAAAACAAGACCGGAAATCAATGCGCCGCCACTGGTAGATAAACTGATAGGAACACTGCTGGCATGTATAGTGAGAACTCCGACAAGACAACCGAGGAAAATGCCGAGTCCAACCGTTACCATATCGCTCGCAACCGTGGGCTTATCCAAATATCCTATCTGAGGTCCGGCTTCAGCAACCTCTCTTTCAAGACCAATAATAGTGAGAGTATCGCCGGCAACAAGTTTTGTTTTTGCAAATACCGGGATATTGACACCCGCACGGCTAATGGATTTGATAGATATACCGTACATAAACTTCTTGGCTCGGAGCTCATCGACTGTCATACCGCCTACCTTTTTCTTGGCAACCATCACATCGATCTGTTCAGCCGGGAAATTCAGCAGATCGGCATCATTGACCTCCTCGCCAATCCATTTTTCATCACCGATAATTGCCTCTCTTCTGCCCGAAAGAACTATTTCATCACCATTAGCAATCTTTAGATCAGACGAAATTTCAACAATCTCGCCATTCTTACGCACTCTTTCAACAAAAAGCCTTCTGCCCTGCTCCATAAGATGATTTTCAATATCCTCCACGGTACGTGATGTTGCAAAAAACTCGTTGTTTATCTTATATGCCCGGAATGCAACCGGACGGTTTGCGGTAATGAAAGCAGGATCGGAGGTAACGCTACTGGCATTCAACTCCTTCTCCAGAGCTTTAGTATCCTCCTTAACTTTAGCAAGACCACCAAGCATTTTTGGACCGATCCAGCTCACAATCCAAGCAGAGCCGATTGTCCCGAATATATAACATACGGCATAGGTTACCGGAACTATATCAATCCAGTTCTTTTTGTCACCAGCCGAAGCGCCGAGAGAATTAATGGTGTCGATTCCGGCACCGATCGCAGCGCTCATGGTCTGTGCGCCGGCGTACACGCCGAGGGTTTCACCGGCATCATATCCCATAAACTTGCAGGCTATCCATGTACAGAACAAGCACAGCACACACACTATACCGGCAAAGATTACCTGCTTTATGCCGTCTCCACGCAAAGCCCTGAAAAACTGGGGACCGACACTATATCCTATCGCAAAAAGGAACAGAAGGAAAAACACGGTTTTCAGTGGACCGGGAATATCTATATCCAGTTGACCCACAAGCACACCGACAAGTAATACTGAAGTCACAGTCCCGAGCGAAAAGCCCTTGAATTTAAGCTGTCCGAGTAAAAATCCAAGACCAATAGTAAGAAAAATAGGAATCGAGGGATTATTTCGGAAAGTTTCAACAATCCAGTCCATAGTAGAAACGTTTATTTAATTAGGTACTTCTTAAACGCTCTACACGGCTATTTGTTCCGAATTACAGTATCATAAAAAGCAATGCATAAACAAACATCATCACCGCTGTGATTCCTAAAAGCGGCGTGAGTCGCGCCCCGCTACGTTTCGGCATCATAACCGCAGGCATCATAAAAAGTACCGCAAATACTACGGGAACAAATATGAATCCTTTAGTCTCCCAAGATGTCACCATAAGTCCCATCGCCCATAGAACGTTAAGAG